>CAJYHD010000158.1 GCA_913773715.1 uncultured Sphingobium sp. | reverse complement strand
CCTTCCCGGAAGGGAAGGGACAATTTCACATAAGGGCGTAGTCGCCACGCGGTGCCGTCGATCCCTTCGCGCCAGCGTTCCTCGACACGCATCCGGGCGCTGATGGCGAGGCGGCCGATCCTAGCGATATTGTCGAGCGTCAGCTGCTGCCGCCCGCGATGCTCCATGACGGTAAAGTTGCCCGCATTATATTGCGGATCGTGGGTGTAGCCCGCCCAGAGCGTGACACCCTTCGCGAACTGGTAGCCAAGCAGTGTGTTCGATTCGATTTCGTAAAGACCGTTGCGCTTGTCACTGATCCGGGCAACCAGTTCCTGCGATACGCGCCAGTGATCGTCGAGCCTCACGGTGGCGAGCGCCGTGGTCCAGGTCTGGCCGTCATCGCTGGCATGGGCGAGCGGGGCGGCGGTGATGCAGGCGATTGGCACCAGCAAGGCGGCAGTCAGGCGCAACATATCATCCCCCCCAAGCCAAGGGCGGCTTCACAACCTCCTCCCCTTACGTGGCTGGGATGTGACTAGGGTATTTCTTTTTTATGACAAGAGTGGATCGAAATTCGGGTCATCACAAATCCAGCCCGCCTTGTGCGCCGATGAGATGCGAAACCCGCGTTTCCACACGCCGGGCGCGGCGATTGGGGCTGACGAGCGGGGGGAGGCGGGGGTGGCGGTCCGCGAAGAGTTCTGACAGCGTGAAAATCTGAAGCGCCGGAAAGCGGCCGAATTCCGTCTGGACGAGGCCGTGGCTATCGGCCTCCTGCTCCATGCCCCGCGTGGGGGGTGCGGCGCAGACGAACAGGCCGATCTTGTGGCCGTCGCGCTGCATCACGCGGCCGAGGTCGCGGACCATGGCAGGATTGACATTGTTACCTGCCTTGACTGAGATCACACCGGTTTCGGTCTGGCCGCCTTCGCCGACATAGTAGAAGTAGCCGTCGACGCCCCGATCGCCGCCCTTCTTGCCGCCCATCCAGGGCCAGCCGCCAAGACGCAGCGTGATCCATTGCTGGAACTGATGCGGATCGTCGGTGGCCAGCCGCTGGGCCGAGGCGAGATCGCGGGGGCTGCCGATCGTTTCAAACCGGGCGTCGTTTCCATAGCCTTCGCGCAGTCGCTTTTCAATGAGGCCGATGGCGAGATGGGTGATGTCGATGCCGATCCAGTGCCGCCCGAGTTTCTGCGCCGCGTCCACCGCCGTGCCGCAGCCGCAGAAGGGGTCCAGGACGACGTCGCCGGGGTTGGATGAGGCGGATATGATGCGTTCGAGCAGGGCGCGAGGTTTTTGGGTGGGATAGCCGAGCTTTTCCATTGACCATCCCCGAATCATGCTGATGTCCGACCAGTTGGTGGAGAGCGACGTGCCCTTTGATTCATCCAAGTAGCGTTTGTACATCGGCACTGTGCCGGGGTTTGTCTGAATGACGCGCCCAGCGGCGATGAGTTCATCCATTCTCGCCCGCGAATAGCGCCAGTAGCGGGTGACGCCCATGACTTCATATTGGGGATTGCCCTTAGCCGCTCCGCCCGGGCCAAGCATATTGTCCAGCTTCCACCTGCGCCCGTCGGGATCAACATGGCGGTAAAATTTCCGAACATACTCCTCATCGAGTGGCCCATATTGCGGAAACCACAGGCGCTCGTCCGTCTTCTGGTAGAAAAGGATGACGTCATTCACGCGACCAAAGTGCTTTGCGCCCTGTCCCGCGTCATTCTTGGAGTCGCTCCGCTTCCAGACGATTTCGTTCACGAAGTTCTCCGCCCCGAACACGGCGTCCAGCACCAGCTTCAGATAATGGCTCGCGGTGGGGTCGAGTGGAGGTAGAGGCTGCCGGTGGATTTGAGGACGCGGTGCAGTTCCTGCAAGCGGACGGCCATCATGGCGAGATAGGCCATCATCGCGTTTTCGCCGATCGCGGTGCGCATCGCCTGCATCAATATGTGCAGTTTGTGATTGCCGCTCTCGGTGATGTCCATCATCGCGCCGGCGGCGGCTGGTCCCCAGACCCATGTGTCGTCGAACGCTTCGATGCTGGCGTCTGCGCCTGCGCCCGATGGCGAGCGGAAGAGGATGTTATAGCTGGCGTTGGAGTTGAACGGCGGGTCGAGATAGATGAGGTCAACGCTCTCGTCCGTCAGATGCTCGCGCAGGATGTCGAGATTGTCGCCATAATAGAGGCGATTGCCGCTGCCCGTGCTTGCCATGATTGTCGTTCCCCCGTTGCGGAGGCGACAGGATCATCGCGCGTTGCGGAACGCTATCAGGTCTATGTCCGAAGCGGCGGCATGTCCGGGACTTGTGCCCCGGACATGATCCGTTTCGGCTCTATCCCCCATGCGCCAGTGCGGCGAGCAGCAGCAGCGCGACGATGTTGGTGATCTTGATCATCGGGTTGACGGCGGGACCGGCTGTGTCCTTGTACGGATCGCCCACCGTGTCGCCGGTGACGGCGGCCTTATGCGCTTCGGATCCCTTGCCGCCATGATGGCCGTCCTCGATATATTTCTTGGCATTGTCCCATGCGCCGCCGCCCGAGGTCATGGACAGCGCGACGAACAGGCCGGAGACGATCACGCCGAGCAGCAATGCCCCCAATGCGGCGAAGCCGTTGTCGATGCCCGCTACCGCCGCGATCGCGA
>CAJYHD010000157.1 GCA_913773715.1 uncultured Sphingobium sp. | reverse complement strand
ATCGCGCGAGACTGAATCAGGCATCGTTTCCGAAATCTTCAGCATTTTCGGGCAAGACAAGCGGCATCATATCGCTTGAAGGACTTCCCGCCCCATGCCTGTCGACACCAAGCAGAAGGTTTCCGTCATCGGCCTCGGCTATATCGGCCTGCCGACCGCTGCTCTGATCGCGCGCGGTGGCGCGCAGGTGGTCGGCGTCGATGTTTCCGCCCATGTCGTGGAGACGGTCAATTCGGGCCGGGTCCATATAGAGGAAGTCGATCTCGATGGCTTGGTACAGGGTGTCGTCGCGCGCGGAAATCTGCGCGCCAGCCTTGAGGTCGAAGACAGCGACGTCTTCATCATCGCGGTACCGACGCCAGTCGCCGAAGACCGCGCACCCGATATTTCTTACGTCCTCAAAGCCGCCCGCACCGTTGCCCCCGTCCTGAAGATGGGCGACACCGTGATCCTGGAATCCACCTCGCCGGTCGGCACGACCGAAGCGATGCGCGACTTGTTCGCCGAATTACGTCCCGATTTGCGGATGCCGGGGCAGGGCACTCAGGGCGACATCGCGATCGCCTATTGCCCCGAGCGGGTTCTTCCCGGCCGCATCCTGGTCGAGCTGATCGACAATGATCGCTGCATCGGCGGCATCACGCCCCGCTGCGCGCGAAAGGCGCTGGGCTTCTACCGTCAGTTCGTGCGCGGCGCCTGCATCACGACGACAGCCCGTGCGGCGGAAATGGTAAAGCTGGTCGAAAACAGCTTCCGCGACGTCAACATCGCTTTCGCCAACGAATTGTCCGTCATCGCCGAGCGCATGGATATTGACGTCTGGGAAGTTATCCGCCTCGCCAACCGCCATCCGCGCGTCAACATTCTCCAGCCGGGGCCAGGCGTCGGCGGCCATTGCATCGCGGTCGATCCCTGGTTCATCGTCCATGGCGATCCCGAAAACGCCCGCATCATCCGTACGGCCCGAGAAGTGAATGACGGAAAGACCGATCATGTCGTCGCCAAGGCTTCCGACCTGATCGACGAATTTGCGGGCGAGGACATCGCGTGCCTTGGCCTCGCTTTCAAGGCGAACATCGATGATTTCCGCGAAAGTCCGGCGGTGAAGGTCGCTGCCCGACTTGCCCGCCGCTACGGCCGCCGGATCAAGCTGGTCGAACCGTACGCGCATGATCTGCCGATGGAATTTGCCGGGACCGGTGCGGAATTGATCGATCTCGATACGGCACTGGAACAATGTGGCGTGTTCGTCATTCTAGTCGATCATGACATGTTCAAGTCCGTTCCCGTCGACGAACGCGCCGACAAGGCTGTCTATGATACGCGCGGTATCTGGCCGGATCAGCCGCGCCGCCTTCCCGACGCCGGATCAAGCCGCATCGCCGTCTGACATCCTCGCGCCAGGGTCGGCTCGTCCCGTCGCAGGTTGCCATGATCGCGTCGCGCGGTTACGCCGCGCGTCGCGGCGCATGTCCATGCGCCTGATCCGGGGCAGGGCGGAGCGCAGGACGGCATGAAATATGGGATGATCGTGCCTCTGGCCATGGCTTTGTGCCTGCCCGGCTGTGCGACGGTCGAGGACGCGCCGGGCGGAGAAGCGGCCTATGCCGTTGCACCGCCGCCGCCCGCAGTCGGGCGCGATTACCAAATCTCTCCAGCCGACATTCTGCGTGTCCAAATCTACCACGAACCCGGCCTCTCGCTCGAAGATGCGGAGGTCACCGCAGGCGGGATGGTGCGCATGCCGCTTATCGGCGATGTGTCCGTCGCGGGATTGTCGGCAAGCGAAGCATCCGACGTCATCGCCGGGCGACTGGGCGAGCGCTATCTCGTGTCGCCACAGGTCACCGTCTTCATCAAGAAGGCTGTCGGACGCCGCATCACGCTAGACGGCGAAGTGCGGGAACCGGGCCTCTACCCGATCGAAGGCCGCATCACCCTGTCGCAAGCCGTAGCCATGGCGAGAGGACCGACTCGGCTCGCATCCGAAAGCAAGGTTGTCATCGTCCGGCAGGCCGAAGGCCAACGGCAAGCCGCTCTCTTCGACCTCGCCGAAATCCGCAAGGGCGCGGCAGATGATCCCGAAATCCTGCCCGACGATCGCGTGATCGTTGGCCTCTCGCGGGCCAAGGCTATTTTAGGCGGCTCATTGCTCGCCATTCCGGCCATCGCAACCGGCTTCATCGCCATAGACGGAGGCCGATGATGGCGCTGATCCCTGTCGAGACGCTGGACGTTCCGGGCGAAAGCCGTAGCGCACGTTTCGCCAATGGCGCGCGGGCCGGATGGGCGATCTTGCGGCGCCATCGCGTCATCCTGTTCGTAACGCTGGCCCTCTGTATGCTCGCAGGGCTACTTTATATTCTTCTTTCCACCCCGCATTACCGCGCCACTGCCTCGGTCGAGGTGCAGGATGTCGCAGCAGGTGCGGCGGGTGCCAGCGCCGCCCAGCCCGGAAGCGCAGCGGATAACGTCGAATCGTTGATGCAGACGCAACTGGAAGTGCTGCGCAGCCGCGCCTTGGCCGAGCAGGTCGTGCGCGACCTGTCGCTTGTCGGCACGCCGACCTTCTTCAAAGGCATGGATGCCAGCCGACCAAAGGAAGGCACCGGATCGCTCAGTCAGCGGCAAGCCGAACAGGAAGAAGTCATTCGCCTGCTGCGTGACAATCTGAAGATCGATCTGCCGGGCAAGTCGCGCGTGTTGCAGATCAGTTTTGCCAGCGCCGATCCGGTTCTTTCGGCGCGTGTCGCCAATGGATATGCCGATGCGCTGATCCGGTTGGACCTCAAGCGGGGCTTCGAGTCCGGCGTACAGGCGCGACGCTTCCTGCTCGGCGAGTTGGACGGCGCGCGGCAGGATCTGTCGCGGGCCGAGCGGGATCTGTCGGTCTATGCCGATCGAGCTGGCCTGATGCGCAGCAAAGGCGAGAAGGATGATACCCCGCCAGATGGCGCCATCGCCGCGCGTCTTGCGCAACTCAACGCCTATCGAACCCAGGCGCTGGCCGATCGTGTCGCCGCCCAGAAGCGCTGGGAAAGCGCGCGCGCCTCCAGCGCCGACACGCTGCCCGAAGTGCTATCCAACGGCGCCATGCAGCAGATCATGGCGG
>CAJYHD010000156.1 GCA_913773715.1 uncultured Sphingobium sp. | reverse complement strand
AACCTGTGGCCGATCCATGATTGGGCCGCCAAGATCGCCGAGATCGAAGCCGTCGCCCCCGATAAGCCGGTATGGGTGACGGAGGTCGGCGTCGGTTCCTTCGGCGCGGAGGAAGTGCAGGTGTTCGGCGTCAACCGGACCGCTGAACTGCTGATCGGTCGGGTGCCGCGTATCTATTGGTACAGCCTGTTCGACCTGCCGCAGGAATGGGGGGCGACCACCCGCCACCGCGAGGCGGAAGGGTCGAGCTACTACCGCCACTTCTACATGGGCCTTATTCGCGCGGATGGCACACCCAAGCCTGCGCTGGACGATTATGCCAAGGTCGCGGGCGACATGGGCCTGATGCAATGGTTCCACTTTGAGGACCCGCGGCTGGACGATGCCGTCGCCTGGATGAAGCGGCTCGGCGTCCGTCATCTGCGCACCGGCCTTTCATGGGCCGACAGTTTCCGTCCCAATGCGATCGACTGGTTCGACAGGCAGATGGAGGCGCTGGCGGATTTCGACGTCACCGTGACCTTCTGCTTCACGCCCGAACATCTCGGCATCGCGCCGCATCACACGAGCGCCGTTCACGATACGCAGGCATTTGCCGACTTCTGCGCATGGATGATCGACCGCTACGCCCCCGCGCAAGACCTGTTGCCGGTCGCCCGCACGGCCTGAAGGAGACATTCCATGCCATCCCGCCGCATCAACATCGGCATCATCGGAGTCGGCAATTGCGCAAGCTCGCTGGTTCAGGGGCTGTCCTACTATCGTGCCGAGAGCAACGATCATCACGGCCTGATGCATTGGGAGATCGGCGGCTATCGCCCCTGCGACATCGATGTGGTCGCTGCGTGGGACGTCGATCGACGCAAAGTGGGGCTGGATGTGGCGGAGGCCATTTTCGCAAAGCCCAATTGCACGCTGATTTTTTGCAGCGACGTCGCGCTGACTGGAACACGCGTAGAGATGGGACATGTCCTGGACGGCGTTGCCGACCATATGGACGAACATCCCGCCGACCGCACTTTCCTGCTGGCCGAAGCACCTCAGGCTACGCGGGAAAGTGTCATCGAACGGCTTCGCAATGCCAAGGTCGATGTGCTGCTCAACTATCTGCCGGTCGGTTCGCAGCAGGCGACCGAATTCTACGCAGAATGCGCACTGGAGGCGGGCGTCGCCTTCGTGAACAACATCCCCGTCTTCATCGCAAGCGATCCTGAATGGGCGCAGCGGTTCCAGCAGGCGAACGTCCCGATCATAGGCGACGACATCAAGGCGCAACTGGGCGCGACCATCGTCCATCGCATACTGACGGACCTGTTCGCCAAGCGCGGCGTGAAGCTCGATCGCACTTATCAGCTCAACACCGGCGGCAACACGGACTTCCTCAACATGTCCAACCGCACCCGGCTCAAGTCCAAGAAAATTTCGAAAACCGAAGCCGTGCAATCCGTTGCAGAAAGCCGGCTCGAGGATGAGAATATCCATGTCGGTCCGTCGGACTATGTCGCTTGGCAGAATGACAACAAGGTCTGCTTCCTGCGGATGGAAGGTCAGTTGTTCGGTGGTGTACCGATGAACCTGGAACTGCGCCTCTCGGTCGAGGACAGTCCCAATTCGGCAGGCGTTGCTATCGACATGATCCGCTGCGCCAAGCTGGCGCTCGATCGCGGGATCGGAGGGCCGATCCATCCGGCCGCCGCCTATTTCTGCAAGCATCCTCCGCGCCAGATGACCGACGATCAGGCGCATGAGGCGCTGGCGACCTTCATTAACGGAGAGGCGACTATGGCGGTGGCGGCGGAATGAGCGACCTGCTGACGATGGAGGCGGGCCGCCATATCAGGGATCGTGCGGAAACGATGCGCGCCGCGATCGTCACCGGACCGGGCGAGGTTCGGATCGAAACGGTCGCACTGCCCGAACCGGGACCGGGGCAGGTGCGCGTTAAGCTGGAGGGTTGTGGCGTCTGCGCGTCGAACCTCACGCCTTGGGCGGGGCCGGAATGGCAGCAATTTCCGCTCGAGCCAGGTTCGCTCGGCCATGAAGGGTGGGGCATCGTCGATGCGATCGGTGAGGACGTGACCAGCTTAGCCGTGGGTGATCGGGTCGCGGCGCTCTCCTACGCCAGCTATGCGCAATATGATCTGGCAGACGAAAAGGCCGTCGTGCCGATACCACCGGAACTGGACGGCATGCCCTTTCCGGGAGAGCCGCTCGGCTGTGCCTTCAACATCTTTGATCGTTCGGATATTCGTGCAGGCCAGACCCTTGCTATCATTGGCATCGGTTTTCTGGGCGCTCTGCTCACGAAACTGGCTGCCGATGCCGGGGCGCGCGTCATCGCCATCTCGCGTCGGGCATCGTCGCTCGAGCTCGCTCGCCAATATGGCGCCGCTGAGACGATCGCGATGGACGATCATCAGGGCATCATCGATCAGGTCAATGCGTTGACCGGCGGACGTTTCTGCGACCGCGTGATCGAGGCGGTTGGCAAGCAATGGCCGCTCGACCTCGCCGCCGAACTGACGGCAGAGCGCGGACGCCTCATCATCGCAGGCTATCATCAGGATGGCCCGCGTCAGGTCAATATGTGGCTGTGGAACTGGCGTGGGATCGATGTCGTCAACGCGCATGAGCGTGATCCGGCCATCTATGCCGACGGCATTCGGAAGGCCGTCGCCGCCGTCGCATCGGGGCAGATCGATCCCGTTCCGCTCTACACCCATGCCTACCCGTTGGAACGGCTTGGCGATGCGCTGGACTCGACGCGTGACAAACCCGACGGCTTCGTAAAGGCGATCGTGACGCTATGATCACCGACCTTGCGGCCGCACAAAAAGACACGGTTTTGGAACGACGTTCCCGCATCGGCTTCCTCGGCGTCGGCTGGATTGGCCGCAACCGGATGGAGGCGATGCTGGCGGACGGCGGCATCGAAGTCGCAGCGGTCGCGGACGCGCTGCCGGCCAATAGCGAGGCGGCTTGTCGCCTGGCCGCTGGCGCGAAGCTAGTCGAAAGCTATGAGGCGCTGCTGGACGAACAGCCCGATGGCATTGTCATCGCAACGCCCAGCGCGCTGCATGCGGAGCAATCGATTCAGGCGCTGGAGCGCGGCATCCCTGTCTTTTGCCAAAAGCCACTAGGTCGCAATCTGGCGGAGGTACAGGCGGTCATCGATGCGGCACGCAAGGCTGACTGCCTGCTCGGCGTCGATCTCTCCTATCGCGGCACCGTCGGGATGCAGGCAATCCGCAAGTCCGTGCGTGATGGCAAACTGGGGCCGGTGCATGCGATCGATTTGACGTTCCACAACGCCTATGGTCCCGACAAGCCGTGGTTCTATGATCGAAATTTGTCGGGCGGCGGGTGCATGATGGATCTGGCGGTCCACCTCATCGACCTAGCGCTCTGGACGCTCGATTTCCCGGAGTTGGAGAGCGTCGACGCCGATCTGTTCGCCAAGGGGAGGCCGCTGGCGCCCGGATCGCAGGATGTCGAGAATTATGGTGTGGCAACGCTGCGCCTTGCTGGCGGAACGGTGGTCCGGGTCGCGGCGTCCTGGCATCTCAATGCCGGGCAGGACGCAGTGATTGCCGCCGACTTTTACGGTGCCAAGGGCGGCGGAGCGTTCCGTAACGTCGACGGTTCCTTCTACGACTTCACCGCCGATCTGTTCAACGGCACAACTCGCGAGCGTCTTTGCGGACCGGGCGATGCGTGGGACGGTGTCATGGCCTCACGATGGGCACGCCAGCTTGCCGCTTCGCCGCGCTTCGATCCGGCCTGCGAGCGTCTGGCCGATGTAGCGGCGGCGCTGGATGCGATCTACGCCGCAGCGCGCGCGGCGTAGCTTTTTTCCTCCATCAGTTCCGACTGGAGCAGTTCGTTGATCCGCCGTTTGATGGCGGCGCGGCGATCGTTCATTCGATAGACGGCGCGGGCCAGACGGATGAAGGGCGTGTCGAAACTCCCCCTCGCTTCCTCCAGCCGGATCGCATCCTCTATGTGCCAGAGCGTCGCATTGACGCGCCGCAGCCTGTTCACGGCGCGCGCCACTTCGTCACGGCCCAGCGCCTGAACGCCGATTGCATGGAGGAGGTGCAATTCCTTGCGCACATGGGCGAGCGCGGCGGCGCTGCTGATCCGCGCCTGCTTGATTTCCAGGATGGTCATCTTGTCGAGTAGTTCGCCCCAGGACACAGGCACGCTCGGCGTATGCAGCATGGGTTTGCCTCAGCTTTTTGCGGAGAGAAGAGAGAGGATCGACAGATCGTGAGCAACTTGCGCCATCGGGTCGCGCCATTCGCCCGGCCGCGCCTGATGATAGAGGCGAATGGTCGGATACCAAGGCGTGCTGTGCCCCGCGACTGGCCAGCGCCAGTCAGGGTCGGCCTTCAGCAACAGCCATGTCTGCTTGCCGAGCGCGCCTGCGAGATGGGCGATCATGGTATCGACGGTGATGATCAGGTCGCAGCTCATGACAAGGGCGGCGGTGGCGTCCATGTCGGCGGGGCAGCCGGCCGGATTGAGAACGTCGATCCTCACCGGCTCCGTCGCCAAGGTGATGCAAGGCATTGAGAGGCAGAGCGGTGCGAACAGGTCGGGAGGTATGGATCGCTCCGCGTCCCAGTCTCCTGCGCCATGACAAAGGCCGATCGTGCCCGGCGGCAAGATCGCGTGGCTGCTTGACAGATAGGGCACAGAAACATCGCCCGGCGTCGCGCGCAGGGCGAAGGGAAGCTCCGTGATCTCGATATCGCATTGCGAAGGCGGCAGCGGACGGCCGACATAGAAGGGCGTAATGCGTACGTCACTTTCCCGCAGCTGAGGCATCGTTTTCAGCAGGTTGACGAGGCTGGGTTGCGCTTCGACTTGCAGCGACGCGCACAGGGCAGCGAGCCGGGGCAGGTAGCGCGCGAACTGGATCGTGTCGCCCAGACCATGGTAGCAGCGCACCAGGCAATGCCGCCCACGAAAGTCGCGCCCGTCCCATACCCATCGCAGATGATAGGGTAACGCTGGATCATCCCGGCTCAGCGGATCGCGAGCTTCCAAATCGCGCCGGCATATGTCCCATGCCTTCGCATAATTGCCCGCCCGGATCGCCGCCACCCAATCGGATGGCGACGATGCGAGTTGGGCTTCGTCATGGTCGTGACCTGCGTCCGCCATGGCGTTCGATCACATGGCCTTCAGCATCTCGATATGATGCCGGACCACCGGCACGATCTGGCTGGCAGCAGCCTTCAGCGGAGCGGAGCTGCCCGACTGCGCATAGCTGCGATGCAGTTCGAGGGCGGTCTGATGCGCCTGCTTCTGCTGGGCGACATAGGCGGTGTCACGGGCGGTGCCGTTGGCCGAGCGGAGCTGCGCGATCATCTTTTCCTGTGCCGGCATCAGCTTGGGCGGCATCGGCTTCAGCTTCTCGCGAATGGCCGCGTCGGTCACCATCTTGGTACTGTTGGCGTGGTCGCTCAGCATCATGGTGGCGAACTGCCGGACCTTGGAATTCTTGGTCGTTTCCAGCACCAGCTGGCTCGACTGACGCTCGTACAGGTCGCTGGCGCCGGCGGCCTTCACATAATAGTCGGCGGGCTTGGCGCTTTGCGCGGCAAGCGGCACGGCGAAAATCAGGGCGGACGCGGCGATCAGATAGCGGCTCATGATGGCTCCCTTCGATGGTGTCGATGAGCCGGGAGACGCCCCCGCCCTGTGCCATGTTCCAGAAGAAGCTACGCCGCCTAAACCTGGATCAACCATGTCTTGCGTTGATTGGTCGATGCTATTGGAAACTGCTTGCCGCCGGGCAGGAGCCTGCATCCGAATGCGGAGATGCGCGTTGGCAAGGCAAGATATTGGAGAGCGATGCCAATGACTGAAAATGACATAGACGAATTTCAGGCCGAAGCCGCGAAGATGACCGACGAGGAACTGATGGACACGTGGAAGGCCGCGTCGGACGACGAGACCGAAAACCTGTCCCCACTGTTGCGCGCCGTTGTTGATGAGATGGAGCGGCGCGAAATCGCATTCTGATGAGAAGGACGGATCATGACGAAGACGTTGAAAAAGGGCGATGAAGTCAGCTGGAACAGCCATGGCGGGAAGGCCGAGGGCAAGGTGGTGAGGAAAGTCACGAGCAAGACCAGCATCAAGGGTCATGATGTGAAGGCATCGAAGGACGACCCTCAATATGTCGTCGAGACGGACGAGGGCAAAAAGGCCGCGCACAAGCCCGAGGCGCTCAAGAAGAAATAGGATAGCCGCTGCTTAACTTCGCATGTTTCCCGCAAAACGCGACAGGAAGTTGCGCGCGGCTGATCCTATCGGAAAGCGATGGTGTCTGGCGCGAAGAGCTAAAGTCACCCTAGCGGTATCCAGCTAAATAGGACATGAAGGGTGCGCAGCCGGGCCGCGCACCCTTTCTATCATGCTACCGGCTGACAGAAATAGCGCTCGACTTCCTCCCGAAAGCGGCTGGTCAGCATCGCCTGTTCGCCTTGAGATACTTCGCGCACGATGTCTGGGAACCAGCTTTTCTCTTCCTGATACATATGGTGCGTCACCGCGCCGCGGATATGTTCGAGCTTGTCGAGATAATCCTGCGTGAGAGGCTCGATCCTTTCCAGCAGAGCCATCTGGATCTTGGTGGCGGCCTGCTCCTCATAGCCAAGGCCCGCATGCGCCTTGTGCCCGTCATCCACAAGCGCGGGATAGAGCACCGACTCCTCGGCATTGGCGTGGCCGGTCAGGATGACGGCAAGCTGCTTTTGCGCCGCGCGCTGGTCCGATGCGCTGGGTGCAGCCTTTACTGCGGCGAAAGCGGCTTCGATCTGATGGTGATGATCCAGCACTTGTGAGAGCCAGTCACCGGGCTGGGCCAGGCTGCGCGCCTCTGCCCGCGTCGCCATGCGCGTTTCGTCGCTTTCGGGTGGGGTGATCGCCGCGACGATCTTGTCGAAAAAGGCCATGATGTTTCTCCTGCGACCGAATGTCGAAACGGCGTCCAGGCCGTCAGCGGAGAAAAGCATGGTGAGAAGGAGGGATGCGCAGACAGCGCAGCCATCGGCCTCGGCCCTGATCCAGGTTGTCATGCGCCTGTCTGGATCAAGCGGACAGGGTCAAAGCCCCTCCGCCTCGACCCAATGCGCCGCCGTCAGTTGCCGCGCGAGCGTCCAAACCTGTTGGCGGATGTCGGGTACCGCGACGATTTCCCAATGCGCGCCGCGTGTCATGGGACCCACGACCAGCAGCCGCTCCTGCGCCGACCCATCAGCAGCGCTCGCGCGACACTGGCGATCGACGTCGATGCCGATCGCCAGACCATCGGGGCGCAGATCGCCGCGCTCCGCCAGATTGCGGAGCAGCGGATCGGATGCGCGCGTCAGATCGCCGAGCGGCCCCGTGCAATTGACGACGCGAGCGACGGTGAGCGTTTCGCGCCGGTCGCCGCCGCGCGCACGCAGATCGACCGCCAGGCTTGTCCCCTGCGGCCTGCATGCCATGACCTTGGCCGCGAGGAGTTCCAACCGCCCCTCCCGCCGCATGGCATCCAGCCGCTCGGCGACAGGCGGGGCGATCCGGTGGCGATGGACGTCCCACCAGGGACGCAGGTGGCGCAGGAAACGCCCCCGTTCCGCCTCACTTGCGGCGCGCCAGATATCCTGGGTGAAGGGACGCAGTTCGTCCACGGCATTACGCCAGCCGATCATGCGGGCGCGCTGCCGGACATCGTGGACCAGCGCGGAAACCGGCCCGACGGGCTTCTCCGTCCGTTTGCGATAGGGCGGGGAGGGGGCATGCGTCTGCGGCATCAACCCCCGACGGGACACGGCGACGATCCGACCGGCAAAGCCCGCGCCGTCAAGGCTGAGCGCGCAATCCACGGCGGTCAGCCCGGTGCCGAGCAGAAGCACGGTGTCGCGCGCGCCTAGGCCATCGGTCAAACCCGCAGCCCAGGGGTCGTT
>CAJYHD010000155.1 GCA_913773715.1 uncultured Sphingobium sp. | reverse complement strand
CTCGAGTATCGCGAGTTCGGTTTGGTGCGAGAAGCTCTTTCGGAACGGGAGAGACTGTGGAACATCGCGCCGCATATCATCCATCCGATGCGGTTCGTGCTGCCCTGGACCAGGGGGCTGAGGCCGCGCTGGCTGCTGCGTGCCGGGCTATTCCTTTACGATCATCTGGGCGGTCGCAAAGCGCTACCTGCCACCGAGGCCATCGATCTGCGCACGCATCGGGCAGGCGTCTGTCTGAAGCCGGTCTGTCAGACGGGCTGGATCTATTCCGATGCCTGGGTCGATGACGCCCGGCTCGTCGTCCTCAACGCACGGGACGCAGCGGATCGCGGCGCCGATGTCCGCCCGCGTTGCGCCATGCTGTCCGCCAAACGGGGGCGGGACGAATGGGCGCTCGAAACATCGAAAGGCGTATTCCGCGCGCGCATTCTGGTCAATGCGGCAGGCCCTGCCGCGCTGGATCTGCTCCATCGCGCAGGCATTGCGAGCGATCGGCGCATCCGCCTCGTCCGAGGATCGCATATCGTCGTTCCGCGCCTGTTCGATCACGATCTTGCCTATTTTTTCCAGCTGCCCGATGGCCGCATCTTCTTCGCCATTCCTTATGAAGCCGACTTTACCCTGATCGGAACCACCGATCGGGATCATGAGGGCGGACTTGGCAATGTCGGGCCAAGCGACGAAGAGATTGCCTATCTCTGCGCAGGCGCGAACCACTATTTCCGACGCGCCATCACGCCGAGCGACGTAGTCTGGTCCTATGCCGGCGTGCGACCATTGATCGAAGATGGGTCGGGCCGACCGGAAGCGGCGACGCGCGGCTATGAACTTCAACTGGATCAGCACGGCGCGCCTTTGCTGTCGGTCTTCGGCGGAAAGATCACGACCTATCGCCATCTGGCGGAGGCGGTGATGAAGCGCCTGGCGCCAATCCTTCCATCCGGGGTCGGGGGCGAGTGGACGGCCGATACGCCGCTACCCGGTGGTGACTTCGCCAAGGATGGCCTCGACCGACTGATCGCGGATCTGCGGCGCGACTATCCGTTTCTCGCCGCGCGAACCGCCGACCGCATTGGCCGCGCCTATGGCACAGCGGCGAGAGGCTGGCTGAGAACGGCGGGAAGTTGGTCTGACCTCGGACTCGTTTATGGACAGGGCCTGTCAGAGGCGGAGGTCCGCTATCTTATCGATCGGGAATGGGCGCGGACAGCCGAGGACATACTGTGGCGGCGGACGAAGTTGGGGTTGCGCATGACAGACGATCTGGTCGCCCGTTTGGCGCAACGCATGGAGGCGGTGCTGTGAGCGAACGGCTGATCCTGGTTTTGGATGAGGGCACGACTTCGACGCGCGCCATGCTCTACGCGCCCGATGGCCGCCGGATCGCGACGGCGCAGCGCGAACTGACGCAATATTATCCGCAGCCCGGCTGGGTCGAACATGATGCGGCGGAAATCTGGGAGAAGACGCTGGAATGCGCGATCGCCATGGTCGGGCAGGCAGGCGGCGCTGACCGGATCGCGGGGATTGGCATCACCAATCAGCGGGAGACGGTTGTTGCCTGGGACAAGCGTTCCGGCCAAGCTTTGTCCCGTGCCATCGTGTGGCAGGATCGACGCACGGCGGACCGCTGCGCCGCGATCAAGGCGGCGGGGCAGGAGGCTCTGGTCCAGACCCGAACCGGCCTCATCATCGATCCCTATTTCTCCGCGACCAAGATGCGCTGGCTGATCGATCATGTGCCGGAAGTGGCCGGGGCGGGCGAGACACTGGCGTTCGGTACGATCGAGAGCTGGCTCGTCTGGAAGCTGACGGGCGGGTACCATGTCACGGACGCGAGCAATGCCAGCCGCACGCAATTGATGCCGCTGGACGGCGCAGGATGGGACGTCGAACTCTGCGCGCTGTTCGGCGTGCCGCGTTCGGCCCTGCCGACCATCGTCGACAATGCGGGGGATTTGGGAAGGACGCTGCCCGACCTGCTGGGCGGTCCAATCCGCATCGCTGGTCTGGCAGGCGATCAGCAGGCCGCAGCCATCGGGCAGGGGTGCGTCACACCGGGTGAAGCCAAGGCGACGCTCGGCACAGGCGCATTCATCCTCGCTGCGACGGGAAGCGCCATCCCGCAATCCGACCATCGGCTGCTCGGCACGCTGCTCTGCCAGATCGGAGGGCAGAGGCGCTATGCGCTGGAAGGGTCGATCTTCGTCGCAGGCAGCCTGATACAATGGTTGCGCGATCGGCTTGGCTTCATCGACCGGGCGGCAGATACGGAGGCGATGGCGCGTTCGGTGCCGGACAATGGCGGGGTGTTCATGCTGCCTGCCCTGTCGGGTCTGGGCGCACCGCACTGGCGCGCCGACGCCACGGCGCAGATCGTGGGGCTGACCCACGCCACGGGGAAGGCGCACATCGTTCGCGCCGCGCTCGAATCGGTCGCGCATCAGGTTCATGACCTTGCCGGCGCTTTTGCCGCCGATGGCGCGCCGTGGCGGATGCTGCGGATCGACGGCGGGATGAGCGCCAACGATTGGATCGCGCAGGATATGGCGGACATGCTCCAGATCCCGGTAGAGCGTCCAACCGATGTCGAGACGACGGCTTTGGGTGCGGCGATGCTGGCGGGCGTGGGCATCGGCATGTTCGCCGATCTGGAGGCCGCTGCGTCGATGGCGACCGCGCGCCAGACTTTTCAGCCAGCCCTGCCATCGTCCGTCCGGGCGGCCCGGCTTGATGGGTGGAGGCGCTTGCTGGGCGGCTGATCCGGCGTCGGGAAAGTGACAACGAAGTGGACAGATTTTGCAAAAGACGCAAAGTCGATATTTCTAAGATATTGATTTAATTGAAATAGAATCTGGAAAGTTGTCGCGAATGCGCACGGTTGGGTTTCGCAATAACCCGAATGTTATGTTGTAACTTACGCCGCGCTGCCCTATGTAGCCGCGACCATGCCCGTCAGCCTGCGCCAAGCCCTGTCCACCGGCCGAGTCGATCGTATCGCGATCGCGCTGTCGGGTCTGTGCGTGGCGCATTGTTTCCTGACAGCCGTGGTGCTGGGCCTGCTGGCGTCGGCGGGGGGCATTTTCGAAAGCCCGATCTTTCATGAGGCAGGGCTGGTGATCGCCATATTGCTCGGCGCGGTGGCGCTGGGCCATGGCGCGCTGGTCCATGGTTATATGATGCCCGCCGCGATCGGATCACTTGGCCTTGGCGTGATGGCGGGCGCGCTGACGATGGATCATGGCGCGCAGGAAAGCCTCTATACGCTGGCTGGCGTCGCGATCCTGGCGCTGGGCCACGACCTGAACCATCGCGCATCGCACTGAATAGACGTTCGACGCCTGGCGCTCGCGTCAGGCCCGAGCGCTGTCCGTTCGATGCTCGCCGCTGATCCAGCGCACGGTGCCGGTGCTGGCGCGCATCACGACACTTTCGGTCTTGAGCCGTCCGCCGGGCAAATGCCGCACCCCCGCCAGCAACGATCCGTCGGTCACGCCGGTCGCGGCGAAGATGCAATCGCCCTTCACCAGATCGTGCAGATCATAGACACGGTCCAGATCGGCGATGCCGGACCTGCGGGCGCGGGCCTTGTCATCCTCGTTGCGGAAGAGGAGGCGCCCCTGGAACTGCCCGCCGACGCAGCGCAGCGCGGCGCAGGCCAGCACGCCTTCGGGTGCGCCGCCCGAACCCAGATAGATGTCGATGCCGGTGTCCGGGTCCTTGGTGGCGATGACCCCGGCTATGTCGCCGTCGGGGATGAGCATGATCCCGCAGCCGATGGCGCGCAGCCGTCCAATCAGCTTCTCGTGGCGTGGGCGATCGAGGACGCAGACGATGATCTCGTGCGAGTCGACACCCTTCGCGGCGGCGAGGGCAGCAATACTGTCTTCCACAGGACGGTCGATGTCGATCACGCCGTCGGGATAGCCCGGCCCGATCGCGATCTTTTCCATATAGATGTCGGGCGTGTTGAACAGGCCACCTTCTTCTGCGATCGCGAGGACGGAAAGGGCGTTGGGGCCAGCCTTGGCGGCGATGGTCGTGCCTTCGAGCGGATCGAGCGCGATGGCGATGCGCGGGCCGCTGCCGATCGCGGCGCCGACCCTTTGGCCGACGTGCAACAGCGGGGCATGATCCGCATCGCCTTCGCCGATGACGACGGTGCCATCCATGTGCAGCGCCGAAAACGCCCGGTGCATCGCTTCGACAGCAGCGGCATCGGCGGCCTTTTCATCGCCGCGCCCGACGAAACGGGAGGCCGCGATGGCTGCGGCCTCGGTCACGCGGACCGTTTCGAGCACCAGCAGCCGATCGAGTGTCGCGCTCACCTGCACCATCCGTCATCCTCTTGTCTTTTATGCGGTTCCGATAGGCCGTCGGAACCCTCTTGTCGAGTTGGGGCGCATAGGCGGCGAATGCGCCATATTGATGACATGATGCGCGGCCTATCCTTGCCGCATGACCATGCGTCGCATTCTGGCGATTCTCCTCCTCACGCTGTCCCCGCCGGCGCTGGCGGGCGAGGGGGAGGACGGGCTGATGGCGGCCTATCGCTCGAAGACCCAGGTCATCAAGCCGTGCGACCGCAGCGGGAGCGCGATCGTGGTGTGCGGCAACCGTGCGGAACGCAACGCGCGCGAGCGGCTGCCGCTGCCGCGTGAACCTGACAGCGACCAGCGGATTGTGGGAGACGTCCCGCGCGCATCGGCTGCGCCAGTGCGGCAGGGGGGATGCGGCGTGTCAGGCGGGCAGGGCGCGGGATGTACCGGCGGGCTGCCTGTGTTTCAGATCGTCGGCGCCATCGTTCAAGCAGGTCATGCACTGATCGACCCCGACGCCGACCTTGCGCCGCCGCCGCCCTTGCCCGATCGCTTCAGGGGCAGCGGCCAGCACTGAGCCCCAGCACCGTGCCTTAGTCGAGAATGTGCATCACCATCGGCGTATCGAGCAGGCTGTCCGAACCAGACAGCCGCTCCAGCGTCTCGCGCACGCAGCGTTCCTCGCCCGCATGGGTGACGATCGCGACGAGCACGCCGTCGGTCTGATTCGCGCCGCGCTGGATCATGCTCTCGATCGAGACGCCCGCGTCGCGTGTGGCGGCGGCGATCTCGGCCAGGACGCCGGGGCGGTCCTGCACCTTGAAGCGCAGATAGGAGCGGCCGATGCGCTGACCCGAATCGGCGGTCTTCTGTGGGGTGAGCGCGGCGACCGGCATGGCGAAGGCATCGCCATATTCG
>CAJYHD010000154.1 GCA_913773715.1 uncultured Sphingobium sp. | reverse complement strand
CCACCCCAACCCCTCCCCTGAAGGGGAGGGGCTTTCCTTGGTTCAAGGCAACGTCATCACGGTCTAACCTACAGTCGCCCCGCAACTGGATCCCGGCCTCCGCCGGGATGGCGGAGAGGGCGTTTTGCAGGGAGTCCTAAACGGGATTGTCTATGGACCCGACGACGAGACAGATGGGCGTCAGCCCGCGAGTTCGCGCAAGCCGTGGGCGAGGACCCGCCAAGCCTCCATCAGCGGATCAGCCGCCATTGTTGGCTGGCCTGCTGGCCGCACGTCCCCAGGCGTATCGCGGCACCGGCGGCGAGGTTGCCCTTGTTGTCGAGGCAATTGCGGGTCGAGCGATTGCGCAGCATAAACCAGCCGTCACCGCTCGGTATCATCTCCCATTGCTGCGTGAGCGAGGAGGTGGCGGCCGCCATCGTGGCCGCGGCATCATTGCCGTCGCCCGATGCTTCGATCATGCGGCCGTCGGCAAGATTGGCGAGGGTGATGAATCCGTCGGCATAGGTCACGCGCCATTGCTGCGCGCTGCCCGCGACGGAGGCGTCCTGCGTCGGCGCCGAACCCGCGGCGGCCTGCAAAACATTGCTGCTCGATCGGTTCTGAAAGCGTCGGTTGCCCGCGATCGCGGCCGTGGCATCCTCGCCCAGGCCCATATCAAATACCTGTGCACTCACGATCTGCGTGTTGCGCTGCGCTTCGAAGAACTCGTCATCATAATTCAAGCCATAGGGCCAGAAATGCTGTCCGTCGGCATTCAGATAGGCATTGGGGCCATCAAAGGCCTTGATCCGCGCGGTGGTACGAGCGCCGGTAAAGCGGCCGCCGCTGACAAGGCGTCCCCATTCATCGGTCGTGCCCGATCCGAACCAGTGTGCCAGTTCGTGCAGGGCGACCCGGCGATTGATCGTCCCGCCGAAGCGGATGGTCCCGCGATAGCTGGCATCGGCGGTCGGCGTGCCTGCGCTGTAGGACACATAGACATTGCCGGTGAAGGCCCCCAGCGTGTTGCTCTGGCTGACCGCAAAATCCATCGCATCGCGAATGGCGGTCGCCTTGTCGGCAGGAGTGCCGGGGTCGAGCGTATAGCTGAGCGTCCCCAACTCATAGGGCGCGATCGCTGCGCTTGTCGGGGATGGCGACGGCGATGGTGATGGCGATGGTGATGGCGACGGCGAGGGTGACGGTGATGGCGTGGGCGTCGGACGGGGCGCTTCCGTCGGAGCCGGAGCAGGCGCATTATCGCCGCCGCACGCCGCCAGCAGCACGATCGGCCCAAGGACCGTCACGGCGTATCGCTTTGTTCGCATCTCAGGTTCAACTTTCCAAACGGGATGGATAATCGCAAGGGGTCTGTCAGGGCGTAAGGATCGGACACCATCCCATGAAATTCGGTACGGCGATGGGATGTGTCGGGGTAAAATAGTCGGCACCGCGCCCGGGGACGCGGTGCCGGAAGATAAACGTCAGAAGCGGAAGCGGAGACCGACGCCGTAATAGCGGCCTTCGTCGCGCACATCCTGCGCATATTCGTAACCGTAATTATCCGTCGAGAAGTTGTTGAATGGCTTCGCGAGCAGGTTGGTCGCATCGACGCCGAGCGTGATATCCTTGGTGATGTCGTAGCTCATGGAAAGGTCGAGGCGGCTGATCGGCTTGGTGCGCCATGTGGTCGTACGATTGAGAATATCGACGCCATAAGCCCGGACATAGCCGTCCCGCCAGTTGTACGACAGGCGAGCCTGGATGCCGTTGCGTTCGTAGAAGCCGGAAAGATTATAGGTCCAGTCGGACAGGCCGGTGATCTTGACGAGCTTGCCATAGGTGAAGACGCCGGTCTCGGTATTATATTGCGGCTGGCGGTTCTTGCCGTCGATATAGGTGACGTTGGCCTGAACGCCGAGGCCCTTGAGCGCACCGGGCAGGAAGCTGAAGAAGGTCTGGAAGTTCGCCTCGACCCCCTTGATCTTGCCGTCACCCGAGTTTTCCGGCCGGTTGACCTGCATGAACCCGAAGACCGGATCCTGCACATAGCGCGTGAAGTAATCGATGAAGCCGTTGACGTCATGGTTGAACGCCGCGACCGTGACCGATCCCGATTTGGAGAAATAATATTCGAGTGAAACGTCGTAGTTATGCGACGTAAGCGGCCGGAGGTTGGGATTGCCGCCCGAGCCGAAAGCCTCGATGCGCGAATTGGGATCGGTCGGATCGGCCGGCCGGCTGGGATCGCGTACCACCCGCTCGATATAGACCGCCGGATTCAGCGTGCCGAAGTCCGGGCGCGTGCGAGTGAAGGTATAGCCAAAGCGAAGCTGCAGCTTGTCGGTGAACATGATCCGCATGCTCGCATTGGGCAACAGGTCCAGATAGTTCTGATGCACCTCTCGCGGGGTCGCCGTGGTGACGGAGCCCACGGTGATGGCCGAGAGCCCCGAGTAGCGGCCTACGGTGTTGACCGCACGCAGGCCGAGGACGCCGTCGATCGCGATCGAACCGACATCGAAGCCATATTTCGCCTGCAAATAGGCCGCATAGCTCTGTTCCTTCGCGTGGAACTGCGAATAGGGGTCCATCGGGACCGTTTCGCTCTGGAACCTGGTGAGTGCTTCCTTGTACCCGTCATCTTTGGGGTTGAGCGCGACCAGCTGCTGAAGCGCCTTGCGCGACAGATCACGCAATTGGGCTTGGCTGCCGTCCACGCCCTGGAAGGTGGGGACGAGGTAGCTCGTAAAGCCCTGAACCGCCCCGCGGAACGGATTTGGACTCATCGAGAGCTTACCGATCGGCAAGCTGGCAAATGGAATCTTCAGTTGCTCGGTATAGGCGTAGCGATTGCCGGTAATTTAATTCGCGTCGCGATTCGTCACACGATAGCCGAACTGAAGCTTGCGCAGCAGCGGCATTTCCGGTTCCAGCGTCAGGTCGGTGCGCCACTGCCAGCCCTTGCCGTTGACCTTGTAATCCTTCTCGAAATAGCCGCGCCAGATATAGTTGGCGGGATTGGAGAAATCATAATTGGGGAAGGAGAAGGCCGCGCCCCCGTCATTGATGAAGTCGACCTTTACCGTGGGCGCCGTGGTCAATGCCGAGTCCAGGCTGTGCTCGGTATTGCGGTAGTTGCTCTTGCTATAGGCGAAATCGGTCGACAGCGTGGCGATGCCGCTGTTCCATTTGCCCCCGGTCGCGATCTGGAACGTGTTGGTGGCATCGCGGTTGGTCGAGCGATAAATGCCGGGGCGATAGCCGCCCGACTTGGTCATGCTCTTGATCTGGGTGGTATTGCCGACCAGCACGACGTCGCTCAGCGTCGGCGCGGTGCCCTGCGTCTGCCCGGGTTGCACCGGCGCACGCCCGCGCAGATCGACGTCGAAATTGTCGGTGACATTCAGGCCGCGATAGCCTTGGTAAATGCCTTCCAGATAGATTTCGGCGTTGCTGGCGGGGGCCCATTGGAACGAGAAATTGCCCGACGGACGATAGCGCTTGCCGCTCGGATTGTAGAGGCCGACGCTGTAGGGATGGCGAAGCGGCGTGGTCGCGGGCTTCGGCGTGATGATCGATGCGGGGCTGGTGTCGGTGATATTGGTACTGTTGTAGCGGATCGCGTTGTGGAATTGCGACTGCGCATAGGTCAGATTGACCAGAAGCCCCATCTCGCCGATGCCAGTGTTCCAACGATCAGACACCAGGATGTTGCCCTGCGGGTCGAACAACCGGCTCTGGTCGTTATAGGTGCCGCGCAGGCCGCCCGCGATCTCCCGACCCTTGAAATCGAATGGGCGGCGGGTTCGGACATTGACCAGACCCGCAAGGCCCGGTTCGATCAGGTCCGCAGTACCCGACTTGTAGATCTCGATTGCGGCCAGTGCCTGAGCCGGGAAGTCCTGAAGATGGGCGCGTCGCAGCTCAGCGGTGAAGATCTCGCGGCCGTTATACGCCGTGGCAACGTCGGGCAGGCCGCGGATCAACACGCCGCTGACCTCGTCATTGTAGCGCTGCACCTGGACGCCGGCGAGGCGGGCGAGCGTTTCGGCGGCGGTGTCGTCGGGTAGCTTGCCGATATCCTGGGCCACCACGACGTCGATGATCGAGTCGGAGTTCTTCTTCAGCGCGGCCGCGCTTTCCATGCTGCCCCGCAACCCGTTGACCACGATGTCATTGGACTGTTCGGCGGACGATGCATCCTGGCCGGTGTCGGCATCCTTGGATGGCTTCGATTTCTTGTCTTCACTCGCCCCGCTGCCCGCCTGATCCGACGTTTCCGTCCCGGCAGGTTTCGCAGCAGGCCCGTCACTCGCATGTGCCCCAGGATATCCCGCAGCCTGCGCCTGCGCAGGCATGATGAGCAGCGCTATATGGGCTGCTGACAGCATCAATATGTGGCGCTTCATCGCCCCCCCTTCCCCGATTGTGCTGCCAGCCTCATTGCCGTCCAGCGCAGAAAATGTCAGACAAGGGTGGCTTATGAGTCAATGAATTGTGACAAAATGTATAAATAATTTTTTATGCATGTGTATTTTATACAACATACCATTTATAATACTTGAGCGATCCAAACTGAAGTGGTCAAGGTGAGTTATCTGTAACCACCTGAAAAAGTCGTATATTTCTATGCTCTAGCGTTATTTTCTGGAGGTGACTCTTCAAAACACAACAAGGCATCAGCTTCTTCTTTGGCGCAGAAGCCAAAAGAGGTCAGCGGATGCCAACGGCAAGCCAAAGATTTCAGGCAATTGCCATCATATTTGTCAGTCAATGAAGCTGGCAAAATAGGGTGGTTTCAGAATGCAGATTGCCGCCCATTGCAGGACGCGGGGGCAGCGCCGACGACCCGCCCGTCAGGGCGGCTCGATGCGCTGCTTCGTCTTGCCCGGGCAGGCCATGGCCGGTGTCGGGGGTCGAACGGAGCGGCACCCGCTGATCGAATGCCGAATAGGGGACCCCTGGTCCATCATCCGTCCCGACCTGGCATGGCCTTCACCGGCAGCTTGATCGCGGCGCCGGGCATCAGCGCAGATGCTCGACGACGGCGGCGATATCGTCTTCCTGATGACCCTGTCGGGCCGCCGTGTGGAAATGGGATATCGCAGGCGCGGCCATCCGCGATTCGATGCCCATTTCCTTCATGGTCCGTTCGGCATAGCCCAGGTCCTTGGCCATCAACGGAATGAGGAATTGCGGGGTGTAGACACGCTGAATCATCCGGTCGCCGACCGCATTCACCAGGGGGCTGCCCGGCGCACCCGTGCCGATCAACCGAAACGCCGCCTCGACATCCAGGCCGCTGCGCTCGATCGCGACCATGGCTTCGGCCAGCGCGGCGACCTGCACGCCGCACAGGAAATTGTTTATCAGCTTCAGCATCGCGCCGCTGCCGCTGGGGCCGAGATAGATCGTCTCCGAGCCCAGTACGTCGAACACCGATTGTGCCTTGGCGACGCTTGCCGCCTCACCGCCGACGAGAAAGCGCAACGTGCCGGACGCGGCCTGCACACGACTTCCCGTCACGGGGGCGTCGAGCAACGAAATGCCATGGGCCGCGGCCTCGTCGAAGAGCTTGCCGATCCAGCCATGGGTCAGCGTGCTGCATTCGACCGCGATCGTGCCCGGCCGCATCGCGGCGAAGGCACCATTTTCGCCCAGCCAGACCTGCCGCGAGGCATCGTCGTCGGCGACCATGGCGATGACCAGGTCGGCCTGCGCCGCCGCATCCGCCGGTGTCGGCGCGATCACCGCACCGGCATCCGCCAGCGGCGCCGCGCGCGACGCATTGCGGTTCCACACCGTGACCGGCATGCCCTGTTCGAGCAGGCGGCTGGCCATGCCCGATCCCATGATCCCGGTGCCCAAGATAGCGACCTTCATCATCACTCAATCACCTCGAACTTGGCCAGTGCCGCTTCGTCGATCGTCAGACCCAGGCCCGGCACATCGTCATCGAGATCGATGAACCCGTCCTTGGCGACCGGCTCGCCCTGGAAGATGTACCAGAACAGTTCGTTGCCGACCTCGACGTCGACGGGCGGGAAATATTCGGCGATCGGCGAATTCAGGCTGGCCATCACCACATGGTAATTGTGCATCTGACCGGCATGCGGCACGACCGGGATCGAATACGCCTCGGCCAGCGCCTGGATCTTGCGCGCGGCGGTGATGCCCCCGACCCGGTTGGTGTCGAACTGAATGTAATCGAGGGCCCGTGCCTCGATCATCTGGCGGAAGCCATAGCTGGTGAATTCATGCTCGCCCGCCGCGATCGGCGTGCTGCCGAACCGGCGCAGCTCGTGATAGCCGTGCACGTCGTCGGGAATGATCGCCTCCTCCAGCCAGCGCAGGTTGAAGGGTTCCAGCAGGCGCATCATCCGCTTTGCGTAATCCAGGCTCCAGCCCATGTACGCGTCGGCCATGATGTCGATCTCGTCGCCGACCGTCTCGCGGACGGTGCGGACCAGATCGATGTTGCGGGCCATGCCCTCGGCCCCGTCGGTCGGCCCCCAGCCGAAGCGCAGCTTCATCGCGCCATAGCCTTCGCCCTTGTAGCGGCTCGCCTCGGCCGCCAGATCCTCGAGCGCGATCGAATAGAGTCGGCTGGCATAGACGGGGATGCGCGGCTTGGTCCGGCCCCCCATCAGGCGATAGCAGGGCTGCTTCGCCGCTTTTCCCATCAGGTCCCACAGCGCGATGTCGATCGCCGAGATGGCGACGATCGCCACGCCCTTGCGCCCGAACGCCATGGTCTTGCGGTACATGTGCTGCCACAGGAACTCGGTGTCCCAGGGATTCTGGCCGATCAGCAGCGGCGCCAGATACTGGTCGATCATCTGCTTGGTGATGCGCGGCGACAGCGCCGCATTGCCGATGCCCACCAGACCCTGGTCGGTGAAGATCTCGACGATCAGCCAGCCGTGGAAGGTAAAGGTCGCCATCGTCTCGCGCGTCATCATCGGCGCGACCAGGTCCATCGGATTGGTGCAGAAATGCGGGGGCAGGGGCTGGGTCTCGCCACGCCATTCCACGACGCGGGTACGAACTTCGGTGATCTTCACGAATGAACCTTTCGGGTGAAATCGAGACGGTGGATGACGGGGATCGTCACGCAGATGAGCGCGAAGGCGGTGACGTGGAGCAGCGCCGCGACGACGAGGACGGGCGTGTAGCCAAAGCCGGCGTCGAGCGCCCAGCCCGCCGCCTGCCCCATGACGATGCCGCCGAACGCGCCGCCCATGCCGACCAGCCCGGCAAGCCGGCCGAGCGCGCTGCGCGGCACCAGGTCGGTCGGCAGGGTCATCACCAGTGTCGACCAGCTCTGCTGCCCGAAAAAGGCCAGGCTGAAGAGGAACAGCACCGCCGGGATCGACCGGGTCAGGGGGACCAGCATCACCCAGGGCATCAGCGCCGCGCTGATCGCCAGCGCGATCTTGCGCGCGGCGTTGACCGAGCGGCCGCCCGCCAGCAGCCTGCTCGACAGCCAGCCGCCCAGCAGGCTGCCGACGCCTGAGGCGGCATAGGGGATCCAGCCGATCGTCGCGGCCTGCTTCAGGTCGAAGCCATGCGCCTCGAACAGATATTTGGGCAGCCAGAACAGGTAGAAATACCATGCCCCGTCGCTGAGGAACTTGGCGCCGACGACGCCCGCCACCTCGCGCCGACGCAGTAGCGCGCGCAGCGTCGGCGCGTCGCTTGCATCGACGTGCGTCTCGCGGGGGACGGCCGGGGTGCGATAGCGGGCGAACCACCACGCCGACCATGCCAGCCCCATCGCCCCGGTCAGGAAGAACACCCAGCGCCAGCTGGCCAGCCCGAACCAGCCGACCCTGGCCAGGATCAGTGCGATCAGGGGCGGTGCCACGACCGCGCCGACCGCCGTCCCGGCATTGACCAGGCCGATCGCCGCCGCCCGGTCGCGCGGGCCGAACCATTCGGCGACGGCGCGGGTCGCGGCGGGAAAGCCGCCGCCCTCGCCGATGCCGAGCAGCAACCGGCTGGCGGCCAAGGCCACCACGCCGCCCGCCAGGCCGTGGCTGGCGCAGGCGAGCGACCAGAAGATCATGATGACCAAGAAGCCGCGGCGCGTGCCGATCCGGTCGAGCAGCCAGCCGCCGCCCAGATACATCAGCCCATAGGTCGCGAGGAACGCGCTATCGAGGAACGCCTTCGTCTGGTTGCCGATCGGGATGTCGGCCTCAATGAACTTGATCGCCCAGGGCAGCGTCTGCCGGTCGAGATAGCTGATCGCGATCGCCGCCGCGATCAGCAGCGCAATGCCCCAGCGCCCCGCCAGCGCGACGCCCGCCGCTGGACGTTCAACGGCCATCAATCACCAGCAGCGCGACGCCCTGTCGCGGTAAAGCGACGGTGAAGGACCGCCCGCCGCGCGTCGAACCCGTCGCGGCGACCGTCTCCTCGTGCATGACCGAGGCGGCCTCCAACTGCTTATACTGCTTGTCGTTGGGCGACTGGGGCGATCCCATGCGCTGCCACGCGGTAAAGGCGTTGGCGTGGTCGCCATCGACCCGCCACAGCGTCGCCGACGCCGCCTTCGTCCCCGCAATGTCGAGCTTCACCTGCGCGACCGGCCCAGCCACGTCGTCGTCGTGATAATGCCACAGCAGCACGGCGATCCGCCCATCGGGCGTCTGCGTCGCCAGCGTGCCGATATCGGCCGATCCCCGCACGCCGTCCTTCATGATCGTGTCGAGCGGGATCTGCGCGTTGCTGGTTGCGGCGATCCGCTCCGGCCCCATCTTGGCGAACAGGCGGAACACGTTGAGCACCGGCAGGTTGACCCCGTTGGTCGACAGCTGGCGATAGCCCGCGAACCAGGGCTGGTTCTCGAACTCGAACGCCCAGGACAATACGCCATCCAGATTGACCCGCCGCCGCACCGCCAGGTCCCAGATCCGCGCGAAGCTGGCCGCGGTGTAGCTGGAATACATGGTGCCGTTGCGATAGGCGTTCTCGGGGCCGGGACAGGCGGCGCAGCCTTCCGGATCGCTTTCGCCGATCACCACCGCCTTGTTCGCCAGCGAGGGGATCGAGGTCACCTTGCCGAAGCCTCGATCGACTTCCCGAAGCTGGGTGGCGATCCCCATGCGCACATGGCCGTCGACGAACTCCGGCTGCCCCTTGGCATGGAAGGCGAGGAAGTCGGTGGGCGCGCCCGTCTGGCCGGTGGCATAATTGGTGCCGCTGGACACATGCTTCAGAAAGGCGTCCATGAACTCGCCGCCCGAGCCCGCCGTGTCGGGCCCGCCCACCCTGGCGGTCGGCAGGGCGCGGCGGACGCCGTCGATGGCGTAATCGTGCAGCTTGAAGAAATCCTCGCGCGACGCTTCCCAATAGGCGCCGTTTGGTTCGTTCCAGACCTCGAAATACCAGCGCTCGACCTCAGCCCGGCCATAGCGTTCGATATTGTGCCGGGTCCATTGATAGACCAGCTCGCGCCACTTGTCGTAGCTCTTGGGCGGATAGGCCCAGCCCGAGATGATGTGATGATAGGCGAAGCCTGGCCGCCAGCTGTGCTGATAGGGCGTTCCGGCGGGCGCGGTCGTCATCGCCTCCGGCATGAAGCCGATCTGGAGGTAGGGCCGAACGCCGCGCGCCAGATAGGTGTCGATGATCCGGTCGACCGTCGTCCAGTCATAGACGGGGTTGCCGTTCTTGTCCTCGGTATAGACATTGGTGCTGCCCCATTTGAAGGCGGGCGTGCCGTCGCCGGTGTTGAGCAGGTTGTGCGCGCGGAAATAGACCTCCCCCTCGCGCAGCTTGCCCAATTCGACAAGCAGCTTGCGGCCGTCCTTCATCGTCGCGTAATTCGGCTCGTCCGCGCCGAAGAAGCGCCAGACCGGCGGCAGCGCGCC
>CAJYHD010000153.1 GCA_913773715.1 uncultured Sphingobium sp. | reverse complement strand
ACGGCGTGCAGGCGATGGACCTGGTCGGGCGCAAGTTGCCGATGGGCGGCGGGAGCGTGGTGGACGGGTTCTTCGCGCTGGTCGAGGGCGATCTGGATGCGGCGGGTGATCTGACTGTTGCGGTCAGGACGCGGGAAGCCCTCGCGTTGCTGCGTGCGGCGACTTCGGCGTTGCAAGGGGCGGGCAGTGACGAGGCGGGTGCGGCGGCGGTGGATTATCTGCGCCTGTTCGCGCTCGTGTCGTTCGGGTGGATGTGGACGCGGATGGCAGCTGTGGAAGGAGACACGCCGCTGCATCGGAGCAAGCGTGATCTGGCGGACTATTATGCGCTGCGCGTGTTGCCGCAGGCGCATGCTCTGGCGACGCAGATCGCTGCGGGCGCTGCGCCGGTCATGGCGATGGGGGCTGATGCGTTCTAACTCGCGTCACCCCGGACTTGATCCGGGGTCCGGCTGCTCGATCTAGAAAGCGGGATCCCGGATCAAGTCCGGGATGACAACGGGGGTTAGATTGGCGGCCAGCCTCAGTTA
This sequence comes from uncultured Sphingobium sp., assembly GCA_913773715.1. Next base: position 6,295 of record CAJYHD010000153.1, on the reverse strand, counting down.
ACCGCCGCGATCATGTCGCGGACGAGGGGATAGACCTGGCTTTCCCATTTGCTGCCAGAAAAGACGCCATAATGGCCGACGCCCGGCTGGATATATTCCTGCTTGAGATCCGAGCTTAGGCCCGAGCAGAGTGCGTGGGCGGCGGCGGTCTGGCCGACGGCGCAGACGTCGTCGCGTTCGCCTTCGACGGTCAGTAGTCTCGTCTTGACGATCTTGCTGGGATCGATCCTGCGCCCGCGATGGGTAAGTTCGCCCTTTGCCAGCAGCGTGCGCTGAAACACCAGATCGACGGTTTCGAGGTAGAATTCCTTGGTCATGTCGAGGACCGCGAAATATTCCTCGTAAAAATCCTGGATCTTGCGCGCCTTTGACGTCTCTCCATCGGCAAGCAATTGGTACAGTTCGCGATGCTGCGCGCCGTGACGCGACAGATTCATCGACATGAAGGCGGATAGCTGAAGAAAGCCGGGATAGACTTCGCGACCACCGCCCGCATAGCGCAGCGGGACGGTCGAGATGAGATTCTTCTCGAACCACTCGATGGGCTTCTCGTTGGCAAGGTCGTTGACCGCCGTTGGCGCGGCATTGGGATCGATCGGGCCGCCCATCAGCGTCAGCGTGCGCGGGGTGGCGGGATCCTCATCTTCCGACATCAACGCGACCGCAGCCAGGGCGGGGACGCAAGGCTGGCAGATAGACAGAAGATGTGTCTCCGGGCCGAGATGGCGCAGGAAGGTCATCACATAATCGACATACTCGTCGAAGCCGAAGCGCCCGGCCGACAAAGGGACGTCGCGCGCATTCTTCCAGTCGGTGATGTAGACGTCATGGTCACGCAGCAGCGTCTGCACCGTGCTGCGCAGCAAGGTCGCGAAGTGACCGGACATCGGCGCAACGACGAGAACGCGGGGCTGCGTCGATACCACATCGTCCTTCACGAAATGCAGCAGATCGCCGAAGGGCAGGTCGAGCAGCACCTCTTCGCGAACGGAAACCTGTGCGTTGCCGGTTTCGACCTGCGTGATGTCGTAAGCGGGGCGCTTGTGCGTCAGTTTGGCACCGTCGAACACTTCGGCCAGGGCGAACATGCGGCGCGGCATCGGCCAGTCGGCGATCGGCCCCCAGCTTTTGCGCATGGCGAGCGCCATTTTCGCCCCGAAGCGTGCGGGGGCGAGCATGTCGTTCACCGCCTGATAGCCACTGTAAAGCATCTGCATGTTCGCCGATCGACCTCTATTTTGTTTCGCCTCATGATTCGGTTTCATGGGGAAACGCTATATGGCGTCACATGTTGCGCCGCGTCATCATAAATCCGAGTTAATCCGCGCATCAGTTTTTCGATGACAATGATTGGCGTTGTCGGGGCTCGACCTTCGTGGCTAAAGGCGGCATGACTTTTCGTAGCCTTTCCCTCGCGCTGAGCCTGATCGCCGCGCCCGCCGCCGCGCAGATCGCCAGCACCACGACCGACCCGCAGCAGTTGGCGCGGTCGGTGACGACGCTGGCTTCCGACCTGTTCGAAGGGCGCGCGCCCGGAACGATCGGGGAGGAGCGGACGATCGGCTATCTCGTTGCGCGGTTCGAAGCGCTGGGGCTGGAGCCGGGCGGGCCGGACGGACAATGGGTGCAGAGTGTGCCGTTGCTCCATACCCGGCTTGGCAAGGCGGAGACGTTAGGCGTCGTGCAGGGCGGCAAGGCGACGCCGTGGACCTTCGGCAAAGAGGTGTATCTTTCGACGCTTCAACCCAAGGATAAGGTAAGCGTCGCCGACGTGCCGCTGGTGTTCGTCGGCCATGGCGTGTCTGCGCCGGAACGGGGATGGGACGACTATAAGGGCGCAGACCTGAAAGGGAAAATCGCCGTCTTCCTGATCAACGATCCTGATTTCGAAGCGGCGAAGGGGGAGGACGCGTTCGGCAAGTTCGGCGGGCGGACCATGACCTATTATGGCCGCTGGACGTACAAGTTCGAGGAGGCGGCACGGCGCGGCGCAATCGGCGCGCTGATCGTGCATGATACGCCGGGTGCGGGCTATGGCTGGAACGTCGTCGTCAGTCCGGGTGGGGAGAATTACGATCTCGTCCGGGCCGCCGACAAGCTGACCAGCCTTCAGGTGCAGGGCTGGGTCGAAGGGGACGCGGCCAAGGCGCTGTTTTCCGGCGCGGGATTGGACCTGGCCGCGTTGCGCAAGCAGGCGCGATCGAAGTCGTTCCGGCCCGTGCCGATGAAGGGCGCGACATTTTCCGCCTCCTTCCCCGTATCGCAGGAAGTGGTGAAGTCCGCCAATGTCCTCGCCCGCATTCCCGGAGCGAAGCGACCTGACGAGACGATCATGTACGGCGCGCATTGGGATGCCTATGGCAAGGGCGCGCCCGACGCGCAGGGGCGGGTCTATCGTGCCGGAGCCAATGACGATGCGCTGGGGCTTGCCGGGTTGTTCGAGATTGCGCGTGCGTTCAAGGCGGGGCCTGCGCCGGATCGCTCGATCGTCTTCGCGGCGTGGACGGCGGAGGAGCGCGGGCTGCTCGGCTCCGAACATTATGCCGCCAATCCGGTCTGGCCACTCGACAAGACGGTCGCCAACCTTGCGATCGATATTCTCCAGACGGCGGGCAAGGCGAAGGACGTTATCCTGGTCGGCAAGGGGCAGGACACGCTGGAAGATGACCTCGCCCGCTTCGCGCAGAAACAGGGCCGGGTGGTGACGCAGGAAAGCCTGCCGGAGCGGGGGCTATTCTATCGTGCGGATCATTTCTCCATGGCGAAGCGCGGCGTGCCGGTGCTGCTGCTGATGGGGATCGCGGGCGCTTCCGACATGGTGGAGGGTGGTCGCGCTGCGGGACAGGCATGGGTCGATGCCTATACCGGCAAATGCTATCACCAGGCGTGCGATGCGATCGGGCCGGACTGGAAACTGGACGGCGCGGCGCAGGACATCGACCTGATGCTGGACATCGGACGCGATCTGGCGACGTCGAACCGTTGGCCGGAATGGAAGGCAGGGTCGGAGTTCAAGGCGATCCGGGACAAGAGCGCGGCGGTGCGGAAGTAACGCCTGCTGGCGCTTAACTTCGCATGTTTCGTGCGGAATGCGACATTTTGTTACGCAGCATTGATCCTATCGGAAAGCAACTCTGCGATATCCCCTTGTACCGTGGACTCGTCAGATAGGACAGGTCAGGCGGCGGTGAGGCAGTAGAGCGCGGCGCCGTGCGGGGGCAGGGTTGCGGCGATGCGGTCCGACTGCTGGCCGAGCGCCTTGCCTTCCCACAGATCGCGGACGGCGACCGCGCGCGAGAGGCCGAGGTCGCGCAGCTTTATCCATATTTCACGCGGCTTGTCGCTGACGTTGAAGAGCGCGACATAGCGGTCGACGCTGCCTTCCGCCTTTGCTGACCAGATTTGGCCGCCATCCTCGATATAATGGGGCTTGTTCTCACTGCTCGCCTGATTGACGGCCAGCACTTCGCGGTTCGTCAGCAGCGCGAGCGTCGGCGCGTCGAGATGGCGCAGGTCGCCGCCCATGATCAGCGGCGATCGCGCGATCGACCAGAGCGTCATCAGCGTGCGCTGCTCGTCCGGCGTGAACTTGGTGTCGCGCGCACCGAGCGCCAGTCGTCCGAGCGGCAGCATGTCGGCGTCTGGCCAACTGCCCGGCCCGCGATAGGGCGACCAGTTTTCGAGCCGCGTGAACTGCGCCTCCAGCATTTTCCAGTCGTCCCAGAAATCGTCGGAGATGCGCCACATCTGCGCATATTTGCGGACATGATCGCCGCGTGTCACCGGGGTTTCGCCGGGCGACAGGCTGAGGATGATCGGGCGGCCTGTCGCGATGATTGCCTTATGCGCGGCCTCGATCTCCGCCGCGTGCGCGTCATAAGGGCGGCTCATGTCATCCATCTTGACGAAATCGACGCCCCAATCGGCATAGAGCCGGAAGATGCTGTCATAATAGGCCTGCGCGCCCGGCTTCGTCATGTCGACACCGTACATGTCGGGATTCCACGAGCAGATGCTCTTGCGGTCGGCGATATCCGCGGCGTGATATTGGGTGCCGAGGATCGGCAGATTCTGCTCAACGGCCGCGCGCGGGATGCCGCGCATGACATGGATGCCGAACTTCAAGCCCAGCGCATGAACGTGGTTCGCGAGTTGGGTGAACCCCTTGCCGCCCTGGCCGGAGGGGAAGCGGTTGGGTGCCGGGATCATGCGGCCGTAAGCGTCCATCGACGGCTTTGGCTTGGCATTATAGGTGTAGCTCGACGCTTCGGGTTCATACCACTGAATGTCGACGGTGAAGATGTCGTAGCCGAAAGGGAGTAGCGTCTTCGCCATGATGGCGGCGGTTTCGCGCGCCTGCGCTTCCGTTATGGTGGTGGCGAAGCTGTTCCAGCTGTTCCAGCCCATGGGCGGGCGGGGCGCGAGGATGCTGCCGGGCGCTTTCTTGAGCGTGGCGGCTTTTACCACGCTTGCCGCTGCCATTCCGCCAATGCCGCCCGCGAGGAGGGTGCGGCGGTTTGTCTTCCAGTCTGCTCTATCCATTTGTCAGAGTTAAAGGGCGGAGCGCGGGATTGGCAAGCGGCTTTGCGTCTTACGCGCGCAAACCTTCAAGCCATTCGCCAATCATCCGACGTCCCGCCGCCACCGCGCCCGGTCCGTGCGCGTCATGATCGCGGCGTAGGGCGACGCTGCATTGCTTCGCGGTGTCGAGATCGGCCCAGAAATGCGTCAGCCAATCCTCGAAACGCGGGTCTTCACCCATTTCCGCATGGAATTGCAGCGCCAGGATATTGGGACCGCGCCGGAACGCCTGATGCGCGTAGCGATCGGTCGAAGCAAGCAGTTCGACATCGGTGGGCAGGTCGAACGTGTCGCTATGCCAGTGCAGGACGGGAACGTCGCTCAGATGCCGGAGCGGGGAGGCCTGGCCCGCCGCATTGATCGTGACCGGCGCAAAGCCCAGTTCCGTCTGCCCGCCGGGATAGACGCGCGCGCCGAGCGCCGCCGCCATCATCTGACTGCCAAGGCATACGCCCAGCGTCGGGCGGTCGCGTTCGAGGCGGCGGGCCAGCTTTTCGATCTGGAGCCGAATCCAGGGATGCGCGTCAGCTTCGTAAACGCCCATCGGCCCGCCCATCATGATGAGCAGGTCTGGATCGCACAGATCGACGCTGGTGAAGTCGGGGCTGGCGACGTCGATCCGGTCGATGCGATAGCCCGCCGTCTCGATCGGCTGGAGATAACCGGCGGCCCCTTCGCGGGGAACATGGCGGACGATCAATGCTCTTTTCATGTCTAGCGCCAAGCTAGGCAAAGATCGGGGCGGACGCCAGACCAGCCTTTCTTTCGCCGCGAAAAATGACGCTATCGGCTTGGCGGCGGTCTGCGGGCGTGATTTAACCCTTCCATGACACTGAAAAGCCTGACCCGCGCGGTGATCGCCGCCAGCCTGCTCGCCGGAACGTCGCTCGTCGCGCAGACGAACGGGAGCGATCCGGTCGACGCGGTCGATCCCTTCATCGGCACGTCGGGCGAGGGACATACATTTCCGGGCGCGGTGGTGCCGTTCGGCATGGTGCAGTTGTCGCCCGACACGCATGTCGGCGCGGCGCGACAGACGTATAATTGGGCGGCCGGCTATCGGCACGAGGACCCGACGATCCTCGGCTTTTCGCACACGCATTTTTCGGGCGCGGGGCATAGCGACCTCGGCGACTTCCTCGTCGCGCCAGTGTCGGGCGATGCCGTGCCGCTGGAGGCAGGGGATGTGGCCAAGCCGGGATCGGGCTATCGATCGCGCAAGGCCGACGAAATGGCGACGCCCGGCTATTATGCCGTGACGCTGACCGATCCGGCCGTGCGCGCGGAGATGACGGCGGGGACGCGGGTGGGAGTGCATCGCTATGCCTTCCAGGTTGGCAAGGCGGCGCATCTGGTGCTGGACCTGCGATCGATCATCTATGATTATCCGGGAAAGACGCTCTGGTCCTCGATCCGCATCCGGCCCGACGGGACGATCACGGGAATGCGTGAGGTGCGGGGCTGGGCGACGCCGCGACGGCTGTTCTTCGCGATGCGCTTTTCCGCGCCGCTGACCGGGCACAAGCTGGTCAGCACCGAGGAGAATATTCTCTACAAGGGGTTCAAGGGACCTGGGCGCGGACCGGAGACGCTGGATGCGCTGGCGGGCCGGGCGCTGGTGGCGCAGCTCGACTTCGGGGTGCTGGCGAAGCCGCTGGAGGTCAAGGTCGCGCTGTCGGGCGTGGATGAGGATGGCGCGATCGCCAACCTCGCC
>CAJYHD010000152.1 GCA_913773715.1 uncultured Sphingobium sp. | reverse complement strand
ATGCGAAGTTAAGCGTCCACTTGCGCGTCGCTGGCCTTCCCCATCGGGGTTGCGCGGCATCAGGCGCAGCGATATAGGCGATGCTCGCAAAGGGCGGCCCGGCGGGGGCCGCCTTTTTGCGTTGTGCAACATATTTCTCGCCGACCAGACGATCATTCGTAACCCAGAAAGGGAAGGCCCATGTCGATTACGCCGCTCATGCCCGTTTACCCCCGGTGCGACGTGCGTCCGGTCCGAGGCGAGGGCTGCTACCTGATCGGCGAGCGCGGCGAGCGCTATCTCGATTTCGCGAGCGGCATTGCGGTGAACCTACTGGGCCACGGCCATCCGACGCTCGTCAAGGCGATTTCGGAACAGGCCGCCACGCTGATGCACACATCCAACCTCTACGGCATGCCGCTGGGGGAAAAATTCGCGCAGGCTTTGGTCGACAACAGTTTCGCCGACACGGTCTTCTTCACCAACTCGGGCGCGGAAGCGGTCGAGTGCGCGATCAAGACCGCGCGCCGTTACCATTATGCCAATGGTGAGGCGCACCGGCACAAGATCATCAGCTTCGACAATGCCTTCCACGGGCGGACGCTCGGCACGATCTCGGCCACCAGCCAGCCCAAAATGCGCGACGGCTTCGAACCGCTGCTGCCCGGTTTCCAAGTGGTGCCTTTCAACGACCTCGAAGCTGCCACCGCTGCGGTGGACGACAACACCGCGGGCTTCCTGCTCGAACCCGTGCAGGGCGAAGGCGGCGTGACGCCCGCGACGCAGGAGTTTCTGCGCGGCCTGCGCCAGCTGTGTGACGAGAAGGGGCTGCTGCTGATCCTAGACGAAGTGCAGTGCGGCTATGCCCGCACCGGCACCTTCTTCGCGCACGAGCAATATGGCGTCGTCCCCGACATCATGGCGTCTGCCAAGGGAATCGGCGCGGGCTTCCCGCTTGGCGCCTGCCTCGCGACCGAGAACGCGGCGAAGGGCATGGTGGCCGGAACCCATGGATCGACCTATGGCGGCAACCCGCTCGGCATGGCCGTCGGCCTCGCCGTGCTGGGCGAAGTATTGGGAGACGGCTTCCTCGACCATGTGAAGGCGATGGGCGCGCGCCTACGCGCCTCGCTCGAACAGCTTATACCCAATCATGACGGCATGTTCGAAGATGTGCGCGGCATGGGGCTGATGCTCGGCGTCCGCATGAACGATGCTTATGACGCCCGCAGCTTCGTCGCGCATCTGCGCGATCATCATGGCCTGCTGGCGGTGTCGGCGGGGCAGAATGTCATGCGCATCCTGCCGCCTCTCGTCATTGAAGAAAGCCATATCGCCGAAGCCATCGAGAAGATTTCCGCCGGTGCGCGGAGCTTCGCCGAAGCCAAGGCTGCGTAAAGACTGACCTCCACCTCCGTTCGGTTCGAGTAGCCTTCGAGCGAAGTCGAGAAGGCGTATCGAGAATTATTCTCGACAAGCTCGAACCGAACGGTGGGTGGGTGAAGGGGTAGCATCATGACCAATCACTTGCTCAATCTCTCCGACGCGGGCGGTGACGCCATCGCCGCGATGATCGCCGACGCCATCGACCGGAAGGCGGCGCGGGCGGGTCAGCCCAAGGGGCGCGCCGACGCCGACGCCCCGCTCGCCGGTCACACGCTGGCGATGATCTTCGAAAAGAACTCGACCCGCACCCGTGTCAGCTTCGACATGGCGATACGGCAACTGGGCGGCACCTCACTGATCCTCGACGGCGCGACCAGCCAGCTCGGGCGCGGCGAAAGCATCGCCGACACCGCCCGCGTGCTCAGTCGCATGGTCGACGCGATCATGATCCGCACCGACGATCACGCCAAGATCGAGGAAATGGCGCATTATGCGACCGTCCCCGTCATCAATGGCCTGACCGACCTGTCGCATCCCTGCCAGATCGTCGCGGACCTGCTGACCGTGGTCGAACATGGCCTAGCGCTGCCGGGCAGCCAGTGGGCCTGGTTCGGCGACGGCAATAATGTGCTGCACTCGATCATCGAGGCGGCGGGACTGCTCAAATTCGACGTCCGAGTGGCCGTGCCGGAAGGCTATGAGCCGGACGTCCGCTTTGTGCAGGCGGCGGAAGGGCAGGGCGCACGCATCACGCTGACCCGCGATGCGCAGGCCGCCGCTGCCGGAGCCGATGTCATCGTAACCGACACCTGGATTTCCATGGGTCAGGCGCATGCCGACGCCAAGCTCGCGGCGATGATGCCCTATCAGGTGACGCCCGACCTGATGGCGCTGGCAAAGCCCGACGCTAAGTTCCTCCACTGCCTGCCCGCCCATCGCGGCGAGGAGGTGGTGAACGCGGTGATCGACGGGCCGCAGTCGCTGATCTGGGACGAGGCGGAAAACCGCCTTCATGCGCAGAAGTCCGTGCTGCTCTGGGCGCTTGGCCGCCTCGGTTGAGATATGCGGGCGGGCTTCCTATCTGGTTGGCTCGCCCGCATCATTTGATGCCCACCACTCGTCCGTGCGATCATTCGCCCGGACCCATGGAGCCATGACGTGACATCTTCCGCCGCCATCGACCAGGCCATCGGCTTCACCATCCCGTCGCGCCATGCGCGCGGCCGCATCGTGCGGCTGGGTCCGGTGCTGGATGAAGTGCTGTCCGCCCACGCCTATCCGCCTGCGATCGAGCGGCTGCTTGCCTCAGCGCTGGTACTGGCCGCGCTGCTCGGCTCGACCCTCAAGGATGCGGACGGCCAGTTGACGCTTCAGGCGCAGACCGAGAGCGGCGTCGTCAACCTGCTGGTCGCCGACTACAAGAATGGTGACTTGCGCGGATACGCCAAGTTCGATGTCGATGGCTTGGCCGAACTCGGTCCCGATCCCTCGCTGTTTGGCCTGTTCGGCAAAGGCTTCCTCGCCATCACATTCGATCAGGCGGCGACCGGCGAGCGCTATCAGGGCATCGTTCCGCTCGATGGCGATTCGCTGGGTGCGGCGGCGGAACATTACTTCTTTCAATCCGAACAAATCCCCAGCGTCGTCCAGATCGCCGTGCGCCATGATGCGGGGCAGGGCTGCTTCGCCGCCGGACTGCTGCTCCAGCATCTGCCCGAGGGGGAAGTCGGTCGTGAACGCCTGCACGTCCGCCACGATCATCCCGAATGGGAACATGTCCAGACGCTCGCCGCGACGCTTAGCGATGCCGAACTCACCGACCGCGACCTGCCGCTGACCGACATCGTCTGGCGGCTCTTTCATGAGGAAGACGAGATCCGCGTGGTCGATCCGACGCCGCTCGCCAAGGGATGCCGCTGCGACCTCGCCCATATCCGCGATGTCATCGGTCGCTTCCCGGAAAGCGAGCGCGCGGAGATGGCGGACGATCAGGGGATCATCGGCGTCGATTGCGCCTTCTGCTCGCGCCTGTTCCCGATCGCGGCGGACAGCTTCGCCTGACGCCAATGCAATCGGTTGCAATCTGCAATTGAGGCAGGAGCGCCCCGTTGCGCTATCAAAATGCCTTAATTGTCGGGCAAGGACATGCCGATGCGCGAATACGCGCGTAACAGGGACCGTCGAACCATGACACGAGCAGCGATGCGCCTCCTCTTCGCGGGGGCCATGATGATGATGGCGGGCGGCGCGATCTCTGCGCCGACGCCAGCCCCTTCGACGCCACTGCCGGCTGCACTCCGCAGCGTGGAAACGGGCGAGTGGGAATTGCGCGGTCGCGGCGAGGGCGCGGAAACGCACCGTATCTGCGTGTCGGACGTGCGCCAGCTGCTTCAGACGCAGCATGGCCGCGCGCTTTGCCCCAGCTTCGTCGTCAGCGACAGCGCCAACGCGCTCTCCGTCACCTATGACTGCGCGGCGGCGGGTAATGGCCGCACCGACATTCGCATCGAAACTCCCCGCCTCGTTCAGCTGCGATCGCAGGGTATCGCCAATGGCGCGCCTTTCGCCTTTTCGGCGGAAGGGCGGCGCGTCGGCACGTGCCGCTGATGGGGTTGCACAGGTGAGAGACGAAGCGTAGCGCGACAGCCATGGTTGCCAATGACAAGAAATTCGCCGTCGTCCTGCTGTCCGGCGGGCTGGACTCCATGGTCGCGGGTGCGCTGGCGCGGGAGGCGGGTTATCATGTGCTCGCGCTTTCGATTGACTATAACCAGCGCCATCGCGTCGAATTGCAGGCAGCGGCTCGCGTCGCCAAGGCGATCAACGCGATGCGCCACATCATCCTGCCGCTGGACCTTAGCGCATTCGGCGGATCGGCGCTGACTGCCGACATCGCCGTGCCAAAGAGCGGTGTGGGCGACGACATTCCCGTCACTTACGTCCCTGCGCGCAACACGGTGTTCCTGTCGCTGACACTGGCGCTGGCAGAAGCCTCGGGCGCAAGCGATATCTTCATCGGCGTCAATGCGCTCGATTATTCGGGCTATCCCGATTGCCGCCCGGAATTCATCGCCGCGTTCGAACATATGGCGCAGCTTGCCACCAAGGCGGGCGTCGAGGGCCATCCGATTCGCATCAACGCCCCGCTCCAGAATATGAGCAAGGCCGACATCGCGCGCGAGGCGCATCGGCTGGGGTTGGACGCCGGGATCAGCTGGTCCTGCTATGATCCCACGCCCGATGGCAAGCACTGCGGCCTGTGCGACAGCTGCCGCCTGCGCGCCAAGGGCTATGAGGAAGCGGGCCTGCCCGATCCCACCGTCTATGCGGCAAAGCCCTGAGAAAGCCTGATCGATGAGCTATGCGGTCAAGGAAATGTTCCTGACCCTGCAGGGGGAGGGGGTGCAGGCCGGACGCCGCGCCGTCTTCCTGCGCTTTGCCGGATGCAACCTTTGGACCGGGCGGGAGCAGGACCGGGACAAGGCGATCTGCCAGTTCTGCGACACCGATTTCGTCGGCACAGATGGCCTTGGCGGCGGCAAGTTCGTCGATGCCGATACGCTCGCCGACGCGGCGCTCGGCTTTTGGGGTGAGGCCGGAGGCGAGCCATATATCGTTCTAACCGGCGGAGAGCCGATGCTCCAGATCGACGACGCGTTGATCGACGCGCTCAACGCGCGCGGCTTCATCATCGCCATCGAGAGCAACGGTACGTTGCCGGTGCATCCGGGCATCGATTGGATCTGCATCAGCCCCAAGGCGGGCAGCGATGTCGTCCAGCGTTCAGGCCATGAACTAAAGCTCGTCTGGCCGCAGCCGGGCACAGGACATTCGCTCGCGGATGTGGCGGAGATGGAGCAATGGGCGTTCGCCCATCATTTGCTTCAGCCGCTCGACGACGCGCATCAACAGGATAATGCCCGCGCCGCGATCGCGCTCGTCATGGAGCGGCCACAGTGGCGGCTGACGGTGCAGGCGCATAAATATCTGGGGCTACGTTAGGCGCACGACCAGCCCACTGCCATTCGCCAGAACAGCAGTGGGCGTGTAGCCTCAGCCCTTCTTTTTCTTCTTCGCCGCCTTTGGATCGACCGGCGTCTCGATGCCCGCAGCCATATTCCATTCCTGCTGGCAGGTTGGCTGCAACACTTCCTTCTTCCAGCATGCCGCCGCGAAGGATGGGTGCTTCACTTCATAGTCGTAACCCGGTGTGCCGTAGAATTGCTCACCTTGAAGGACCAGTGCCTTCTTGATCGAAGCCAGCCCTTCGCGCGCGACCTGATTGAGCGTCCCGCGCTCGGCGAAGATCGCCTTGCGACCCACTTCAGCAGCGGCAAGGCAGAAACCCTTCTGCGCCTGCACCGTCGAATAGCCCGAATAGATACGCGTGCCATACATGTCCGCCGCATTCTGGCCAGGCTTGCCCTTGCCGACGGTGCGCTGGAAATAGCCCAGCACGCCGGCCTGCGCCTTGTCCATTTCCGCGTCATGATGGGCGATGGTGGCGTTATAGTTGCTGATCGCCAGCAGGGTTGGCTCGAACTGGCATTGCAGCGCTGCGACGTTGAGCGCGGCACGCAGGTTCCACACCAATCCTGCGTTGATCTCGTCCGGCGTTGCGCCCGGCAGGCCCAGCGCCTGCGCCGCCGCCGCATCGTTCATCGACGGAGCGGTAAGGTCTGGCGGCGCCCAGAAGAATTGCGCGGCGGCGGGCTGGGCGAGCAGGGACGCGGCCGCGATCGAAAGGCCGGTCAGAACTTGGGGGAAACGCATGAAATCACTCTCTTCCGGGCCGAAGCGGTGGCCCTTGCCCCGCCAGTCGTTCGAGTGACTATTATCAGCGCTGGACGGTTGCGCCAGCCCCTTATTGATCGGGAAGCGCTTCTGAATCTTCCTTGGGCGCTTTGTCCTCGGCGGGTTTCGCGGGCGCGGCGCTGTTGCTGGCATTGGCTGCGGGCATCGCTGCCGATACGCCCTCGCTCTGGACGCCGTCGAGATCGGTCATCGCGTCCGACGCCGTGCCGTCCACGACTTCCATATCCTTCATCTCGACCTTGTTGCCGCCCTTTTCGCTGCCGCCGCAAGCCGGCACCAGGGCGCAGGCGGCAAGAAGAACAGGTGCGGCGAGGGTCTTGAAAGTCATCGGCAATCCTTGAAAACGGTCCTTGGAGGAAATGGTAGTGGCCTCATCCCGCTGGCTCAAGCGCATAGCTGGGTGCCGCTCCCACAGCGCGACAGGCGGCTGAGGAAAGCGGGGCAATGGGCCTTCAGCGCCGCGTCGAGTGCAGCCATGTCCGCCTTCACGCCCAATGCCGCAATGCTCGTCACAGGAAATTCTTCGATCCCGCAGGGCACGATGCCGGTGAAGTGGGAGAGGTCGGGATCGACGTTGATAGAAAAGCCGTGCAGCGTTACCCAGCGGCGCACCCGGATGCCGATCGCACCGATCTTCGCCTCGCGCCCGTCTAGCGTGTCCGTCCAGATGCCGATCCGTCCTTCGGCCCGCCGTGCCGAGATGCCGAGGTCGCCGAGCGCCGCGATCATCCAGCCCTCCAGATGATGGACGAAGTTGCGCACATCCTTGCCACGCTTAGACAGGTCGATGTTGAGATATCCGATCCGCTGCCCCGGCCCGTGATAGGTATAGCGCCCGCCGCGTCCTGCGTCATGGACAGGAAAGCGCGGGTCGAGCAGCTCGGCAGGATCGGCGCTGGTTCCCGCCGTATAGAGCGGCGGATGTTCGAGCAGCCAGACACGCTCGCCCGCCTCGCCAACGGCAATCGCGGCGGCGCGCGCTTCCATATCGGCAAGCGCCGTCGGATAATTGACCGGGTCGGCGTCGATCCGCCATTCGAGGTCGGTGGGCAGGGAGTTCGTCATGGCGTTTCCTTGACTTGGGCAAGGCGAGTGATCAAGTCTCCAGCCAACATCCGCATCAAACAGGCAGGCAGCAAATATATGGGACGATTGTCGATCGGCAAGGCGTGGGAGGAAACGCTGCCCTTCGTCGCACGGGAGGCGTCGCTGCTGTTTCCGGTGGCGCTGCTGTTCGTCGCTTTGCCCGGCGTGATCCTGAGCGAGATGACGCCACCGGAACTCCGCGTCTGGTTCGATAAGCCCGACATGAACGTCATCCCGACCATGCCGCCTGCCTTCGGCCTCGCCATGATCCTGACGGTGCTGCTGATGTGGTTCGGCTCGCTCGCCCTGTTCGCGCTGGCGCTGCGGCCCGGCATCAGTGTCGGCGAAGCTCTGCGCCTCAGCGTCTCGCGCCTGCCGGTGCTGATCGCCACTGCGCTCGTCGTCTTCGGCGCGATCGCCGCCGTCGTGGTGGTCGCGGTGCTAGTCGGCGTCGTCTTCTCCTTCGCCTCGGTCCAGATCGGCGCGATGGTGGGCGTGCTGCTCGGCCTGTTCGCGGCGGGCCTCGTCTTCTTCGCCAGCATCCGGCTTGTGCTGCTCAACCCCGTCGTGATTGACGATCATCTGGGCGTCATGGATTCGTTGCGTAAGGCATGGGCGCTGACGCAGGGGCATTTCTGGCGGCTGCTCGGCTTCCTCATCATCGTGATGCTGCTGTCCACGATTGCGGGCACGGCGGCGCAGGTGATCGTCGGCTTGCTCGGCAGCCTGGTCGGCGGCGCGGACGGCGCGCGGCTGGCAGGCGGCATCGCGGGCGCTGCCGTCTCGGGCATCGTGCAGGTCTATATGCTGGTGATGCTATCCCGCCTGTATCGTCAGGCTGCGGGCTGATCCAGCAGCGGCACATGCGGCGCTGATTCGCGCGGCAATATTCCGGCAAGGCGGGGATCGGCGAACGTCTCGACCTCCCGCGTCACGGGCACAAAGCCCGACTTGATGTAGAAGCCCAGCGCCGCCGGGCTGTCGAGCGTGCAGGTATGCACCCAGAAACGCGTCACGCCCTTGCGCCAGGCGAGCGACTTGGCTTGCGCCATCAGCCAGTGTCCGAACCCTTTGCCGTTCAGGTGCGGCACCAGCCCGAAGAAGCCGAGTTCGCAATCGGGCATCGACCGGAAATCCAGTTCCAGCAGCCCGACTTCATGGCCGCGCGGATCGGTGACGGCATAGATTTCCACCGCCGGATCAAGGATGATCGCGCCAAGCTCCATGTCACTCATGATGAGACGCGAGAACCAGAGCCACGGTTCGCCGACGCGGCGAAACAGCGCGCGATAGGCGTCGAGGCTCGGCTCCTTCCACCGCACCAGCCGTAGCGGCGCGGGCGGAATCGGCGCGGGCTTCGGGCGCTCGCGCATCTCCAGATGGGTGACGATCGTCGCCACCATGCCCGGCTCGACCGGAGTCAGCGCCACGGTTTCAGCTCCAGGACGCCATCGGCGGCAGGCTCATCAGGATCGCATCGATATTGCCGCCGGTCTTGAGGCCGAACAGCGTGCCGCGATCATGCACCAGATTGAATTCAGCATAGCGCCCGCGCCATTCCAGCATCAGGCGATAATCGGCGTCGTCCCATGGCTCGTTCATCCGCCGCCGCACGATCGGCGGAAAGGCTGCGAGGAAGGCGTCACCGACGTTGCGGGTAAAGGCGAAGTTCGCCTCGAACGCCGCGTCGTCCGTACATTCGAGATGGTCGTAGAATATGCCGCCGACACCGCGATGGACACCGCGATGGGGTATGAAGAAATAATCGTCGGCCCAAGCCTTGAACCGCGGATAATGGTCTGGGTCATGCGCGTCGCACGCTGCCTTCAGCACGGTGTGGAACTGCTCAGTATCCTCAGCGCGCGGCAGGGGCGGATTGAGATCCGCGCCGCCACCGAACCAGCTTTTGGTGGTGACTAGGTAGCGCGTATTCATATGGACGGCGGGGACATGCGGGTTCGCCATATGCGCGACCAGGCTGATGCCGGTGGCGAAGAAGGCCGGATTTTCCGCCGCGCCGTGGATCGTCTGCGCGAACTGCGGCGCGAACTCCCCGCCCACGGTCGAG
>CAJYHD010000151.1 GCA_913773715.1 uncultured Sphingobium sp. | reverse complement strand
CGCTGTGGCGCTGCACCATTTGCTTCTGTTATATCTGCTGCCGTTTGCTTTTTTTCCCGGCGAAGGCAATCTTGGTCGCGTCCTCTTTCACGCATCCATCGTTGCTTTCCAGACGGTGACGCTCATGTGGCTCAGCGATATGTTGGTGGCGAGCTTCCATCGCATCGACCGGATGCGTCATGAAATCCTCGTCAAAAATGAAGCGTTGGAAGAACGCACGCATGAGGCGGAGCAGGCGAGCAAAGCCAAGAGCATGTTCCTTGCCAATATGAGCCATGAAATCCGTACGCCGATGAACGCGATCCTTGGCTTCTGCCACCTTATCGGCCGCACCGATCTGAACGGCAAGCAAAAGGACTATGTCACGAAGATTAACAACAGCGCCGTCTCTCTCCTGCGCCTGATCAACGACATCCTAGATTTTTCGAAGAACGAAGCTGGCAAGTTGACATTGGAGGCGCATCCGTTCGACTTGCGGTCTGCCGTCGCGGCACAGGTGCAACTCGTCCAGGCGGACGCCGAGGCCAAGGGCGTTCAAATCGTCACCCGGATCGATGGCGAGGTGCCGACCAAGCTGGTTGGCGACGAATTGCGCTTCAATCAGGTTTTGCTCAACTTGTTGAGCAATGCCGTGAAATTCTCGTCCCAAGGCGAAATTCATATCGAGGTTTCGGCACGCCCGATTGAGGACGACCGTCTTGGCATGACGATGTCTGTCCGCGACAGCGGCATCGGTATTCCGCTGGAGCATCAGGGATCACTGTTCAACAGTTTTACGCAAGCCGATAATTCGACGACACGCAAATTCGGCGGAACGGGACTTGGCCTCGCCATCTGCCGCCAGATCATGGAGCAGATGGGCGGCAGCATCTGTGTCGAAAGCATCGTCGGAGAAGGAAGCACGTTCATCTGCGAATTTCTGCTCGAGCCGGAACATTCCGCGGCGCGACCGGACACGGGGCCCCAACCGCATATCAGCAAACTTCGGGTGCTGGCCGCCGACGACAATCCGGCCGCGCGACAGATCATCCAGGAAATCTTCGCCGGTTGGGACATGCCGATCGACCTCGTCGCCTCGGGGAACGAAGTGGTTGCAGCCTGCCGGGACGCGGCCGAGCGCGCTCAGCCCTATGACCTTGTCCTGCTCGACTGGAAAATGCCCGGGCTTGACGGCAGCGAAACGGTCCGCGCTTTGCATGAAGCCCAGCAGAACGCACCCCTACCCGTGTTACTCGTCATCACGGCCTATGGAGCGGAAGATGTCATGGGCGATGCGAACCCGGCGGGTATTTCGGCGATCCTTTCCAAGCCGATTGATCCGCATGCGCTGCTGAATGCCATTGAAGCTGCATTCCCGCACCAAGACCGTGCGGCAGCGACAACCATCGAAATCGTGGCACCAAAGCCACTGACGGACGGCTTGCGCGGCGCGCGGCTCTTGCTGGTCGAGGATAACGAAATCAATCGCGAAATTGCGCTCGAGCTGCTGACCGACGCCGGCCTGATCGTCGATTGCGCGGAAAATGGCCGCATCGCCTGCGACCGCGTGGCTGGGTTCGGCGCAGACTATGCGGCTATTCTCATGGACGTGCAAATGCCCGAAATGGACGGGATCGAAGCCACCATCGCCATTCGCGAGACGTGGGGTGCTGATCGCATGCCGATCATCGCGATGACGGCCCACGCCTTTGAAGAAGAGCGCCAGCGTTGCTTTGCGGTCGGCATGAACGATCATGTCGCTAAGCCGATCGATCCCGCCCATCTCTTTTCGACGCTAAGCCGTTGGATAAGACCGGTCCCGGTCGAAGCCGCGATACCCCAGTTGGCGCTCGTCGCGGGTACCGATGCGGTGCTGCCCCGCTATCTGCCGCCCTTCGACCTTGATGCAGCACTCGTCCGCGTCAATGGCAAAGCGCCGTTGCTGCGCAAGCTCATCGGCAATTTCGCGGAGACCTATGGTGGGGTCGTGCAGGAATTGCGCGTCCAGATCAATACCGGTCTCCTGCCCGATGCGCGTCGCCTGGCGCACAGCCTGAAGGGCGTGGCGGGATCACTGGAATTGCCATCGGTACAGGCCGTGGCGATGTCGATCGAAAAACATCTGACAAATGGCTCATGGCAGGATGCGTTGGACCGGCTCGTCGAACTGGACGCGGCGATGCAGCCTGCTCTTGCAGCGGCACGAAGCCTTCATGCCGACCGCGCAGCGCAAATGGTTTGTCCTGCCTCTGCTTCGGCAGATTCGCTGAGCGTCGCAATCGCGCGGGACAAGTTGCGCACCCTCATCTTTCGCAAGAGCCTGTCCGCGCGCGCGGCATTCGGGGAGTTCGCCGATGCGCTGGGATTGTCGGAGCGAGATCGCGAAGCGCACCCATTGGGCCAGGCTTTGCAGAGACTGGATTATGACAGCGCCATCGCCCTGGTCGACGGCGAAGCGCCATTGTTGCGGGAGGCAACGGAATGAGGCGTTCCACCATCCTGATCGTCGATGACGAAATATCCAACATCGAAATCATGAATGCCGTGCTGGAAGATCAGTACGACATCTGTTTCGCAACCAGTGGTGAAGATGCGCTGCGTAGTGTTCGTCAGTCGCCACCCGACCTCATCCTGCTGGACATCCTCTTGCCCGGCATCGACGGGTTTGAGGTGTGCCGGGCAATCAAGGACGACCCGGAACTGACCGACGTCCCGGTTATCTTCACAACCGGTCTTGGTGACACGCAGGACGAGATACGCGGGCTGTCAATGGGGGCGATCGACTATGTGACAAAGCCGATCGAGCCTGTCATCCTGCATGCGCGGGTGAGCAACCACATCGAATTGAAGCGATTGCGCGACCAACTGGCCGACATGGCGGTGAAGGATGCGCTGACCGGGCTGCACAATCGCCGGTCGCTCGAAAAACATATGGCGGCGGAATGTGCCCGTTTGCGGCGGGACAACGGGTGGTTGTCGGTCATCATGATCGATATCGATTTCTTCAAACAATATAACGACACCTACGGCCATCCCGAAGGCGATCGCTGCATCACGATGGTGGCGTCGGCGCTGACCCGCGCCGTCAAGCGCGCAAGCGACGTGTCGGCGCGGTACGGCGGGGAGGAATTTGCGTGCGTACTGCCGGGGGCCGATCCGGTTGCCGCCGAAGCGGTGGCGCAGGAAATCCGGCTTCAGGTGCAATCGCTCAACATCCCGCATGCCCGGTCGCAAGTCAGCCCGTTCGTCACCGTCAGCATCGGCGTCGCGAGCGCCCGCTGCGAGGACGACGCGGCGCCCGACCGTTGGATCGTTCAGGCCGACGAGCAACTCTATCGCAGCAAGTCGGCAGGACGGGACCGTATTTCCGTCACGCATTTTGATACGGTCGATCGCAGCGGCTGGCTCGACACGTTCGCGCGGCAGAGCGGGGGCAGAGCATAAGCGCCCTCTCCTTGTCCTTACGCTGAGGGTGGCATGACCTGCATATCGTAAACCACAACCTTCTTCCAAAGATGCTGGCATTTTGCAACGAATGCCTGGTGGATCGGATGGTCCTGATAGGCTTTCTGATCCGCCGCATTGTCGAAATACATGAGTTCCGACACGTCGTAGCTGGAATCGACGACATCACGTTGCTCGGTGGAGGCGGGTACGCCGACCTGAAGATTGCGGATCACCGGAATAGCCTTCAGTGTCCGCAGGCCCGCGATCAGCGCGTCCCGGTCCGCATGCGATCCGGCATTGTTGAGCCAGAAGAAGACATGATGAACGAGCGTGGGCTGCGCGCCCTGCCCACCCTTACCGGTCGCGGCCTCCCCAGCCGTCGATCCGGCCAAGCCAGCTGCTCCCAATGCCATCATCGTCGCTACATCCCTTCGGCTCGTTTCCATGATGCTGTTTCCTTTCTATGGCGATGGAATCGCAGGCGGGCAGGATGTCGATTCCCGCTCCACGATGCTGTGGTCGAATATCTCATCGCTGATGTAATGGGGGTCGTCGCTTCCCAAGGCGGCGATCAGGCACTGCGCTGCACGGAAAGCCATGTCCTCGATCGGCTGACGCACGACGGTGAGCGGCGGCCACAGGCGAGAGGCGAGCGCCGTGTCGTCAAAACCTGTAACCGCAAGATCTTGCGGCAACTGCAAACCTAAATGGTACGCATGGGTGATCACACCGGCCGCGAGATCGTCGCTGCCGCAAAGAATAGCAGTCGGTCGATCACCGCCAGACAAGAGCTGACACGCCGCTGAAATGCCTGCGCTGTAGTCGAAGGACGGACAGCGGACAATCATATTGTTAGCCGCATCATTCAACGCATCGCGAAAGCCAGCGATGCGTGCCGCGACGACGCTATGATCCTCCGGCCCAGCCACATAGGCGATGCGTCGGTGTCCAGCCGCCATAACCTTTTCGGTTAATAGCCGTGTCGCCAGACGATTATCGATCCTGATCGTCGTCATGTCCGGCATGGTCGAACCGGTCGCGATTGCCGCCACTGGCACGCCCAATCCGGCGAGTACTTCGGAACCGCTTAGCCGTTCCGCGAAGGGCGGCACCAACAGCAGGGCATCGGCCCCACTCCGCACCAGATCGGCAGCGATCTGCTCCGCCTCCTCCTGCATCGCGCGCTTTCCATCGCGCACGATGAGCTGAAGGCCGTGCGCGTTAGTCGCACGTAACGTTCCGACGAGGACCGCATCCAGAAATGTCCGGCCGTCGCTATATATCAGGCCGACGGTCGTGGCGCG
This sequence comes from uncultured Sphingobium sp., assembly GCA_913773715.1. The sequence goes on along the minus strand of CAJYHD010000151.1, from coordinate 3,663 downwards.
CGCCTTTGCCAGACGCCGCGCGGCGAGGTTGGGGACATAGCCCAACTCCGCAATCGCAGCGCGCACCGTGGCCACCGTCGCGGGACTGGCGCGCCCCGCACCGTTTATAACGTTGGAAACCGTCATGGCGGACACGCCTGCGCGCTGCGCCACCGCACGGATTGTCACACCTTCCCGTCTGCGCCTGCTCATCCGGTCCACCCCATTACCTCCCCTTAGCGCAACGCGCGCGTCTGGCTAGAGGGGGATGGACCCGACGAGTTTGGTGATCGATCAGGCCTTGAGGCCCTTCACAGCATGATCAACGGCGCGCGCTGTCAGCGCCATAAAGGTTAGCGACGGATTGACGCAGGAGATCGACGCCATCTGCGCACCGTCGGTGACGTAGAGGTTCGAGGCGTCGTGCGCCTGGCTCCACTTGTTGAGCACCGACTTGCGCGGGTCGGCCCCCATGCGCGCGCCACCCATTTCGTGGATCGCATCGCCCGGCACATGCTCGCGCACGCTGCTGGTCACATTGGTGAGGCCGGCGCCGCGCAGCATCTTTTCGCCCTCTTCGCGCGCGTCCGCCATCATCCGCAGCTCATTCTCGCGGAAGGTGACGTTGAAGCGCAACAGCGGGATGCCGAAGCGATCGGTCTTGTCCGGGTTCAGCGAAATGCGGTTGTCTTCATAAGGCAGACATTCGCCGAACGCGCCCATGCCGAACTTCCACCCGCCATATTTGCGCATGCCCTGCTTCATCGATGCGCCGAAGCCAACCGGTGCGGCCGGGTTGCGGAAAGCACTGCCCTGATAGCCATAGCCGCGCTTGAAGCCGACGCCGTCATCCTTGCCGTTGTTGCGGAAGCGCGGAATATAGATGCCGCCGGGGCGACGACCATATTCGATATATTCCTCCATGCCGGGAATATCGCCGCTGACGCTGACACGGAAGATGTGGTCCATGACATAACGGCCGAGCGTGCCGCTATTGTCGAAGTAGCTCTTCCCGCTCTGCATCCGCGAATTCATCAGGATTTGGGTCGAGGCCATCGCTGACGCGCAGAGGAAAACGAGGTTCGCGCCGACGGTTTCCGCCTGTCCCGTCTTCGTGTCGATGAAACGCACGCCCGTCACGCGCTTGCCCGCAGGATCATATTCGAGATTGCTGACGACCGCGTCGGTCCGAACGGTCAGACGTCCGGTTGCTCGTGCCGCCGGAAGCGTCACCGCCTGCGTCGAGAAATAAGCGCCGAATGAGCAGCCATTGCCGCACTGATTGCGGAACTGGCACTTGGTGCGGTTCTGATCGGGCTTGTCTTCGGTCATGTTGGACAGGCGCGCATTGATCATCTTGCGGCCGGGGAAAGCGGTTTCGAGCTTACCCTTCATCCATTTTTCCGCGATGTTCATGTCCATCGGCGGCTGGAAAATGCTGTCCGGAACATAGGGCAGGTTTTCGCGCGAGCCGGATACGCCGATATATTTCTCGACATATTCGTACCAGGGGACGAGGTCTTCGTAGCGGATCGGCCAGTCGAGGCCGACGCCTTCCTTCTTATTCGCCTCAAAATCCGCTTGGCTCCAGCGGAAGCTCCACCGTCCCCAGATCAGCGACTTGCCGCCGAACGCACCGGGACGGATCCAATAGAATTTGTCGCCACCCTCATAATCATAGGGATTGTTGCGGTCGTTATTATAGAAATCCTGATTGCTCGGCGCGACATAGCCGTGCTTCGCGATGAAATAATCGCTCTGCATCAGGGGTTCGGGCATCAGGTTGCGTGCCGGCACCTCATAGGCGGGCTTGCCGTCATATTTATAGCCTTCGCCATGCTCGACCATGTGGCCACGGTCGAGCATCAAAACCTTCAATCCCTTTTCCGTCAGTTCCTTCGCGGCCCAACCACCGCTGATCCCGGAACCTATGACGATCGCGTCAAACCTGTCGGTCGATGCCATGATGATCCTCTCCTAATTCGGGTCAGAAGCGCAGAGCGCGCAGATTCTGGAAGCTGGTGGTGATGTCGGGCAGATAGGGCGCGGGCGCCTCATCATTCTCGACATAGAAATGCTTCACGCCCGCCGTCTGGTTGAGCTTGAAGATGCTGGCGAAATCTATCGTGCCGCTCCCGACCGAGGTCATGTTGCGATCGGCCTTCATGTCCTTGACATGATAGGCGTAGATGCGTCCGGCGTGTTGGCGGATGAACGCCTGAACATCGACACCGGCGCGGATCGCCCAGAACAGGTCGAGTTCGATCTTCACCATCGATGTATCGGTGCCCTTGAGCAGCCGGTCGTAGAGGCTGACGCCCTCCGGCTTCGTGGTGAATTCGAAGTCGTGATTATGGTAGGCGAAGTTCAGCCCCTGCTTCTTTAGCTGCTCGGCAAAGCGGTTGAAGTTGGCGATCGCCTTGTCCCAATCAGCGACGTTGCGCAGCTTGGCATCCATATAGGGCAGGATCACCGTGTCCGCGCCCAGCGTCTTCGCCATGGTGACGCTGGCGTCGAATCGGGTCAGCAGCCAGTCATAGGGCACGTGCAGCGACGGCGACTTGAGGCCAAGCCGGTCCATCGTCTTGCGCAACAGCTTGTGATCCATAGCGTCATAGCCGCCACCGCCATATTCGACTTCGCGATAGCCGATCTTGGCGACCTGCTCGAGCGTCTTCACCGGATCGGCGGAAAAGAGTTCGCGGATCGTGTAGAGTTGCAGACCGATACTGCGGATCTGGCCGGAACCGCCCTTGGTCGCGGCGGCGAAGGCAGGATGGGCGAGGGCGGCGACGCCACCCGCGCCGATCATCAGGGAACGACGGTTGATCATCATGCGGAATAGACCTTGTTGACCTGAGCATAGGGGAAGGCGCCGTTATATTCTCCCGGCACTGGAAGATATTCGCGTTCCTGGGTGATGCCGATTTCGGACGTGTAATATCCCACGATCACGAGTTGGCGGAACGCTTCGAAGAAGTCCTTACCTTTGTAAAACTGACCGTTCATTGCCATCGTCAGCAGTTCATCCTGCTGCGCCGGCGTCGCCTTGCTGCCGCGCACCTTGTATTTCTGCATGCTCATCGTGTCGATTTCCGCGAGGCCCGCGACGATCGGGTCACGATCGCTGAGGCTGGACCAGTCGGCCAACAGTTTCTCGATATAGGCGGGAACGCCTGCCTCGATCGCACCGGGCGTATCGGTCTTGGGGATGATCCGATCGCTCAGCTGTGTCATCAGCGCGCGCTCGTCGGGCGTGAAGACCTGAATGCTCGGCGCGCCGTCGCTGATGACAGCCATGTGGGCGGGGATGAGTCCCGCCGCCCGCGCAATCGGGGCGAAAAGTTGGGCGCCGAACATGGCGGCGACGCCCGCAAGCGCTTTTCTGCGATCAATCATTGTCCTGTCCCTTCCAAATCCTGTGCGACGGCCAGTCTGATCTGGTGCCTTGAATATGAGCGTGTTTATGCCGCGTCGATCGCGCGGTAGGCGGCGATCAGCTTGTCCTCACCCACGCGGCCTTCGACCGAGTTGCCATGTTCCATGCCAATCACCCCGTCATAGCGACGCGCGCGCAGCCATTTGACGATGTTGGCATAGTTGATTTCGCCCGTGCCCGGCTCCTTGCGGCCCGGATTGTCGCCAAACTGAATATAGCCGATCTCGCTCCAGCAGGCGTCAAGC
>CAJYHD010000150.1 GCA_913773715.1 uncultured Sphingobium sp. | reverse complement strand
CTTCTTCGCCGCGCCGGCGCTCTTCGACTGCGGCGGCGGGTCGGGCTCGGCGACGATCGTGGCCTTGATGACCTGATCCCATTGCCGCGGCGTCCAGCGGTCCACGCCGAGGCTGATCGCGATCGCGCGGGCATAGACCGCGTTGTCGAGCGCCTCGTTGCGGTCCCGCAGCTTTTCCCATTCGCGCCGGACCATGCCGTTGCGCATCTTGATCATCTTCAGCTGCTCGGCGACCAGCTGCTTGATCAGCTCGTCCGACATGCCATCGGGCAGGAAGACGAAGCCGTCCGGATATTCACCGCCGTCGACTGGCTTTTCCAACTGGATGTCGCCGTATAGCTCCAGCTTCAGCATGGAGGTGCCGACAGTCCAAAGCCGGACGCCCCGTTTCAGCTTTTTGCCGCCGATCGACATGTCCATCCACGACGGACCGGCGATGGCCTGGGCGGCGGCAAGCGAATGGCGGCCTTTCAGCGCCATGGCGAAGCCCGGATGCCGGCGCGCCCAGGCATAGACTGTCATGGTGTTTTCGCCGTCGCCGGAATCGACCCCACAGCGGGACAGCCGGAGCCTCCGCCCGTCGGTTGTCACCCATTCGCGCGCGACCTGGCGGTCCAGCTTCTCCCATGTCGCGGCGTCCGCAATCGCGCCGTCGATCTCGATCCGCTCGACGAAGGCGCGCTGACGTCGCGGCCCGAACGCCCATATGTCGAGGTCGATGCGACCGCCGCCGCCGCGCTGGACGTCGGCTGATCCGACCAGGATGCCGGTCCAGGAGGGCGGGGTGCCAATCTGCATCGCCTTCTCCCGGCGATCGTAAAGGCGCTGCCACTCCGGGGCCTCGCCCTTTTCGGCCCATGCCTCCCCAAGCACCTGATTGACGAAAGTCCGGAGAAGGTTCGGATCGTGCCGGACCTCGAGAAACTCGCGGGCGATCTCGAGCCAGGCGGCACCGGGATGCTGACTATAAGCGGCCCAGATATGAAAGGATCGGTGCCGGGGGAAGGCGGCGGGATTGTCGGCCCGCCATTCGCCCTGCTCGTCCATCCACGGCTTGTGCTCTTCGTCGATCTCGCAGCCGTTTTCGCACTGGTACCAAGCGCGGGTCGGTGCGTGCCGCGGCTCCCACCGAATGCCAGCGCCGGTACCGTCGCCGAACACCAGCTTCTGCATGTGCCCGCACTCGGGGCAGGGAACGTACCGATATTCCTGGCTGCCCTGTTCGAACAGTCCGTCAATCCGGCTGAAGCCTTTGACCTTGGGGGTTGAACCGGCAGCGCGGAAACGGCGCGGCGAGGTGAGGTTGCGCTTGAACGCCAGCCGGGCCGGGTCGCCTTCTTCCTTGGCGGCCCAAGGGTACCCGTCGCATTCCTCCAGAAACACGTCATCGGCGGTGACACGCCGGAATTCCTTGGGGCTGTTGGCCCCTTTGATCTGGACCCACCCGCCTTTGTAGCGCTTGGCCCGGATCTGGTTATCGGCGTGCCGCGGTTTGAATGTCGCGACCTCGCGGACGATTTTCCATTGCAGGACCGGGTCGAGGTCGTCGCGGCTGAACTTCTCGGCGTCGTCGATGGTCGGCTGGTAGATCAGCGATCGCGCCGGGTCGTACCGGATGCGGTACGCGACGAAGCATTGCAGAATGGTCGAATAGCCGATGCGGCTGCTCTTCCGAACCGATACCTGTTCCGTCTCCGGGTCGGTGAAGGCATCCGCCATATCCGACTGGAACGGGAACGGGCGAATCCGACGCCCATCGTCCGTCCGGCCATGATCGCGCATGAACTCGGACAGCTTGGGCTTGATCCGAGGCTTGAAGATGCTGAGCCATTCGCGCGCCGCCGCCGCGATCTCCGCGCCGACAACCTGAATGACCGAGGGTTCAGCCCTCTTCTTCGTCCGAGGGCTCTTCCTCATTCAGGCCCCCGCCTCTTGCCTCCTCGACGCGCGCCACGGTCAATTCTTCCAGGGCATCGTTGATGGCGGTGTCGATTCTGGCGCGCAGCTTGTGGTCGCCGTTCGCCACCTCCAGCCCGACCTGCTGCAACCGGGTGACGGCTAGGGCGATGACCGAGACGACGGCCCCGGACATATCCGGCAGCGACGCCAATTCCCTGCGGCGCTCCGCATTGTCCATGGCCTTGCTGTCGGCCTGCTCCTTCTTGAGCCGGGCGCTTTCGGCATCGAGGTCCAGCGCGTCCTGCGCGCCCTCGATTCCGTACTTGCTGGCTGCCCATGCCTCCAGATGTTCAAGCAAGGTCGATCCGTCCGGCGGCAGGTCGCCCTTCGATCGAAGTTCTCCGATCCACCGGCTGGAAACGCCGAGAGTGGCGGCAATCTGGGGCCGCGTGGGCTCTTCGAGGTCGATTTCCACCGCTTCCCTCCCAAGGGGGTCATACTTCCCTGTCAAAAGGCCGAGAAATGGCGGTTTTCTGCGGGTTTCAGCACCAACAGGGAGGAAGAACTATGCGATTTTCTCGTGGCTAGACCGAAGTTGCGCCTTTGCCCCCCGTATTCGGAGAGGGCTCGGAAGGACCCAAAGGGGTGAGGCGAGGGGCGCACCTCGTGTCAAAGGATTGCCAGCCTTTCAATGGGTTGCGGCCAGCAGATTGCCTGCCACACTCGCCCCGCTGGCATTCCCAGCGAATCGGGAGAGTACAATGGCTATCAATAAGCGTGCCGTCCTCGCAGCCGTCACCGGCGCCATGCTGCTTGGTGCAGCGAGCGCCCCTGTGTCGGCTCAACGGTATTGTCAGCGAGAACTGGCAGATGACGATGCCCGCGATGAGGGCTGCACCGCACCGGTCGGCGGCGGTATCGGCATCATCAACCCGATTGGCACGTTCGGCGCCCGGACGGCTTCGACCGATCAGGCCCAGACGGATCAAGAGAAACTCGACCAGCTGATTGAACTGGCAGCGGATCGCGAAGGCTGATCAATCCTGCGGCTGGGCAATGAGCCTGCTCAGCCGCATAAAACAAGCGCCGCTAACCCTTCCGGGCGCAGCTCTCACATCTATGAATTGGTATGGACGAAATGGACCCTGCCACTAAGCGCTGCGCGTCGATGATTTCTAAATGGCGGGCTATCCCGTCTAATTGACGCAGGTCGGGGTTGCGAATTGTGAACGATAGTTCACAATCCTGTAGCCGAATCGATCGGCTTTGGGAGAAAGTGCATGAAGCGTATTCGCAACGTTCTGGCTCTCGCATTAGTCGCAAGCACTATGGCGATCAGCCCTATCGCCGCTGCGCAGGATGCCGGTTCGCCTGGAGATGATGGTTTTTCTCAGGTCTGCGCTTCCGACAACTGGAAGAAGGTCGGCTTTGAGACATACGAGGACTGTGTTGCCTCGTGGGGTGAGCCAGAAGAGCCGAAGCCATCGCCGGGCGGTGGTGGCTCTTGGGAAATCTGGCCGATCGAATACTGCTATTCGCGCTGCTGGTAACGACTGAGCACCGTTACCAACCCTAACGGCTGCAATTAAGAGAGCCGCTACCCAAGGGGCGCGGCTCTCGACTACTCCGAACGCACAACGTGCACCATGACTACCTGCCGGAAATAAACCGGAACGTCAAGCGATCAAATCGAGACCGTCCAGCGCCCGCGCCATCTGCTGGTATTGGCTGGTCGTAGCCTGTGCCTTGTCGCGGTGGGCGATGACGATCGCGTCTAGCCAAGCAGGTCCGCTGTCCGGGTTGGGGTCGATGACGAGTTGGTCGAAGGCGAGGCGGATGTGGCGCCCCTGAGCGTTGATCAGTTCCAGCGACCGGGTCAGCGACGCCTCGCGCAGGGCATCGCGCTCAGGGTCAGATGGCAGCTTGCCCTGTTGGGGCTGGAAGCGGGCGAGGCTGTCAGGCGTGCCGAAGCCATAGGCCGCCCAATACGAGGCGGCGATGCGGCGCGCGGCGTTCAGCCGGTCCTCGGCCTGCCGCCCAGACCCGAGCAGCCCGGCACAATAGGCGCGCCCAATGGCGTCGCAGGTGTCCGTCTCCGCCTTGCGCCCACGATCCTGACGCGCCTTTGCGTCCACCTCGCCCACGTCATTCGCTGGGAGACCATACAGAGCGCGGCGGCGCTGGATGCCCTCGCACGGCATCAGCGAAACAGGCGTCCGATCACGCTTGCGTCCAGACGCCGACCGGCTGCCCCGAGGCTGCCCCTTGCTCAATTTGCCCTTACTGCGCCCCATAAAATCCGCCCTGCCAATCTGTTGAGAACATACCATAAACACCAAACGATTTGATAAGCATCAGCTACCCCGATTGGCAGAAAGCTGAATGATTACAGTCCGTTCGGTTCAGGTAATGGAACGTTGCAGTGCCGTAGATCATTCCTCCCGCCACCTGCTTCTGAGAGGGAACCGACCATGAAGATTGCAACACTGATGGCCGCCGGGCTGGCCTTTGCCACCCTTGGATTGGGCAGCGCAGCTGAGGCCCAGCGCTATCGGCCAGGCCCGCCTCCCGGTCACCACGTCGGCCCTGGGCGGCATGGTCCTGCATACCACGGCCACGCTCGGTACGACCGGCATTATCGCGGTCGCGGTCATTACAAGCAGCAGCGCTGCCGGATCGAATATAGCCGGCGCGAGCACCGCCGTATCCGCGTCTGCCGTTAATCCCGACGGGCGGTGTCGAGAACGGCGCCGCCCTTTTCATTCTGCGGACGGTCATGCTGCCTTGGCCTCCGCCGCCTGGTCGTCAGTCTTGAACCGCGCCGCCATCTTGGACACCTCGGCCGCCTCCTCAGCGCTCAGCGGTGCCGGATCGGGGCGCCACAGGCGGTCATGCGTCGCGACCAGTGCGCGAATTTTGGACAGCTCCCACTTCCGGCGGGCCAGCATGCCGCACCTCTCGCGAATCTCGGACGGGGTCGGAAAGAAACGGCTTTCGCGCAACGCGGCGGCGCAGGCGGCGGCAAGCACGTCACCGGGCACGTCGTCGAGCGCATCGGCGTA
>CAJYHD010000149.1 GCA_913773715.1 uncultured Sphingobium sp. | reverse complement strand
AACCGGTCCTGCTTATCACTCGGTGGGATCCGGGCGTAGACGACCGTTCAACTTTACAGCTTACGGCCTGGGATCGCGCCAGCGAAATTCTGCAGGAAGTCAGAATGGCAGCTACTGACATAAGCTGCTTTTTAGTCTGGGGTACGGAATGGCAGCTAAGTCCCAAAGCTGGTCATTGGACGGTTCGGGCACTGGCAAGCGCCAGTGCCCACTAATGATTTAAGATCGAGACCTCTGCGCTGCCTGAAAATCAGGCCGCAGCACTTTTCCACCTTCGCGCAACCGGTCGAGATAGTCCGACCAGTGCTGCATCATTGCGACGCGCTCGTCCCAGTACTCACCGCGTGCGTAGGCGCGCCGAACCTGATTGGTATCGACATGTGCAAGTTGACGCTCGATCGCGTCGGGGTTCCATTCGCCCATCTCGTTAAGCAGCGTCGCGGCCATCGCCCGGAAGCCGTGTGCGGTCATTTGGTCGGTCGTATAGCCTAGCTTGCGAAGGCCTTGGTTGACGGCATTCTCCGACATCGCCTTGCGCGGCTTGCCGAGGCACGGAAACAGGTACTTCCACCAGTGCGTGTGCTCGTGAAGCTCCTTGAGCATTTCGATCACCTGTCGCGAGAGCGGGACGCGGTGCGGACGCCGCATTTTCATCCGCTCGGCGGGAATGAACCAGATAGCCTCTTCGAAATCGATGTCCGTCCACTCGGCCTGCCGGAGTTCGCCGGGGCGGAGCAGCACATGCGGCGACAGCCGCATGGCCATGACGGTCACTTTGTGCCCCTTGTAGCCGTCGATCGCCCGGAGCAGTGCGCCGACTTCGGACGGTCGGGTGATCGCGGCGAAGTGCTTGACCTTGGGGACGGCGATCGCACCGCGAAGGTCGGCAGCCACGTCCTTGTCGCACCGGACTGTCGCCACGCCGTAGCGGAACACGCGGCTAAGGACGCTGCGCATGCGCCGGGCACTCTCGTAGGCGCCGGTCGCCTCGACTTTCCGCAGGACCGCGAGCGCCTCGTGGGGCGCGATCTGGGCGATCGGGATGTTACCGATTAACGGATAGGCCTTCGCTAGCAGCCACCGGATCTTGTCCACGGTGACGGGCGCCAGCCCATCCCGCTCACATTTGACGAGCCATTCAGCCGCGACCGCCTCGAAGGTGTTGGCTGCGGCGTACTTGGCAGCGATCCGCGCGCGCTTCTTCTCCAGCGCCGGATCGATCCCCTCGGCGATCTTCCGCTTGGCCTCGTCGCGCCGCGCACGCGCTTCCGCGAGACTTATGGTTGGCCATCCTCCGAGATGGAGTTTCTTCTGCTTGTCGAGGAAGCGGTAGTTGAAGCGCCAGAGCTTCGAACCGTTGGGCTGGATGACGAGATAGAGGTTTTGAGAATCGGATAGGTTCCAAGCCTTGTCCCTCGGCTTGGCAGCATTGATCTGGATGTAGGTCAGCATGATCGTTTTCCCAGCAATGCCGGGTCAATCCGAGGGCAACAAAAAGGGCAGCATTTGTGGTCGCTGCACATGCCCTTAGCCGGATTTCGCCGGACGGTGTCTGGCGATTCTCGGTCTGAAAATGCTGTGAAACCAGCCGCTTACTGGACGTTGCTGGACGTATCCAGAGCCAGTATTGGTGCCCAGAAGAGGACTCGAACCTCCACGACCTTGCGATCGCCAGCACCTGAAGCTGGTGCGTCTACCAATTCCGCCATCTGGGCACGGGGTAGGAGCGCGCAACTAGCCGTTGGTCCGGGGGCTGTCAACAAAGAGCGCCAAGATTTTTTCTGGTCTTGTGCGAAAGCCGGTTTATGCCGCTTGGCAACGCCTTACGCTTGAAGGATCGCCCCAGATGAACCCGCCTGCTTCGCCATTGCCCGACTATTTCGCGCGTCCTGATGGGGTGCGTCTTGCCTATCGACACCGCAAAGGTGCGGGACCGACGATCGTGTTCTTGCCAGGCTATATGTCCGACATGGAGGGCGGAAAAGCGATTGCGCTGGAAGCCTGGGCGCAGGCCCGAGGCCGGGCAATGTTGCGGCTCGACTATGCCGGTAACGGGTCGAGCGAGGGGCGTTTTGCCGATGGTACGCTGGAAAGCTGGCGAGATGATGTCCTGCTGCTGATCGACGCTTTGACGGATGGACCGCTGCTTCTGGTCGGGTCGTCGATGGGGGGATGGCTGGCCTTGCTGATAGCACTCACGCGCCCGGATCGGGTAGTGGGGATTGTCGGCATCGCGGCCGCGCCGGACTTTACAGAATGGGGCTTCACAGACGCGGACAAGGCATTGTTGCAGACAGAAGGTCGCATCGAGGAACCGACCCCTTATGACGATCAGCCATATGTGACGACCCGCGCATTCTGGGAATCAGGTCAGGCGCACCTATTGCTCACCGAGGAAATCGCGATCAACTGCCCGATACGGCTGTTACAGGGACAGGCTGATGCCGACGTGCCATGGCGGACAGCGCTGACCTTGGCGGAACGGCTGCATTCATGCGATGTGCAGACGCTGTTGATTAAGGACGGCGATCATCGCCTGTCGCGCGAGAGCGACATCGCGCTACTCATTTCTACTGTCGCGCGCCTGCTGGATATTGATTGATGCCCTTCTTCCTGCCCATTCTGCTTCAGACTTATGATCCTGAGGTCGAGGCGGTCATGAACCGAGCTCGCCGCGAGAAGCAGGACCAACGGGCTGCGACCGCTGCCGCAGCGGCACAGGCGAAGACAGATGCTCCATCGCGCGAGGACGGGCGCATACCAGTGCCGGAAAAGTTCGCCGCGCCGTTTCAGGCCTGTCTTGATGCGGCGCTCCAATCCCCGGAAGCTGGGATCGCACGCGCGCAGCAATGGCGCCTTGAGGGCGGGAGCTTCTATGCCCGACATTGCTTGGGGTTCGCCTATGCGCGGGCCGAGCGGTGGTCACCTGCGATTATTGCCTTCGAGCAGGCGGCGGAGGAGGCCGAGCGTGGCGGCGAGATGGCACAAAGTGCGCGGCTTTGGGCGCAGGCCGGAAATGCCGCTCTTGCGGGCGGCGACGCGGCGAAGGCGCGCGGCGACTTTGACGCTGCATTGGCGCGTGGCCTTCCCGATGGCATCGAGAAGGGCGAAATTCATCTTGACCGCGCGCGCGCGCTCGTTGCTCTGGGCGACATGGATGCAGCGCGGGAGTCGATCGACATCGCGCTCTTACAAGCACCGCAGGACCCTCTAGGCTGGCTGTTGTCAGCCACACTGGCGCGTCGGTCGGGAGAAATGTCGCTGGCGCAGGCGCATATCGTCAAGGCGGTAAAATTGTCGCCTGACGATGCTTCGGTCGCGCTGGAAGAAGGCAATATCGCAGTGCTGACCGGACATGAGGATGTCGCGCGTGCCGCGTGGGGGCGAGCGAAGCGTCTTGCGCCCGATAGCGCAGCGGGTAAGGCGGCGGCCGACAATCTTTCGCGGCTGTCCGTTCCCTCCTCTCCATCGAAATAGCCACCGACAGAAAGAGTTTGTCACGGAACCCGCGACTGTCCGGCCCGTTCGCGTTTCGCGGTGGGCGTTTGGGACAAGGAATGACGGTGATGAACAATGTTCGCAAGATCGCGCTCGCGGCCATGCTGGTCGGCGGCGTGATGGCGACGTCCGCTTGCTCGCGCGGTGCGACGCGCGGTGGCCTGATCGGAGGCGCTGGTGGCGCGCTGGTCGGCAGCGCGCCCGGCCTCGGCACGGCGGAAGGCGCAGCTCTTGGCGGC
>CAJYHD010000148.1 GCA_913773715.1 uncultured Sphingobium sp. | reverse complement strand
CGATATGGCAGTGCGGCGGCGGTGGCAAACCGAGAAGTCGCGCAGGGCAGGGCCGGGATTGGACCTCTCGTATCCGTGCGTCGCAGCTACCAATCATCAGTAAGCATGTCCTGTTTCGAACCCTCGCCCGCTCCGGCTGCGCCGTTGGGCAGCGTTTCGCGATCGTTCGACCGCTCGACGCGTAATGACATTGGCCCATATTCCGGGCTAGATTGCGAGGTATGGCAACGAGCCTCGACCTTCGACGACTTCTCGCGATTCTCGACATTGAGGGATTTGGATATCTTGCTGGCGAGATCTTGGCGGAAATTAGTGCCGGGCGGGTGGTCGAGTCCAAGCCTGATCCCGAAACCAAGGCCGTTTCGACACGAGACCGGACGAGCCACGTCACCGGTGATGTTGCCGACGAGGACAGCGAGGACGAGCCGCTGAACCGCGTCCCGATTCCACTCGAGGATCAACTTGGCGAGGCCATCGCGATGCTACGTTTCAGGCTCATCGAGCCCGCGCGCCGTCTCGCCGAAGCCGAACGTCTGGCGGGCGAGCTGATGGACCGCGACGCCGTGCGGTTCGATTTTCGTGATGACGAAGGGGTCGCACTCGATCAGGGCTTCGACCGCGCCCGCCCCGGCGACGACCGCGTGGCGAAGAAACTCGACGAGCTGCTTTTTCGTATACTGGACGATCCCTCCAAGGCGCCGGCCTGATGCCGTTTGGATCAACCGAGCGTCGCGAATTGCGCCAGTTGCTGCGTCAGTTCCGCGCATCGCATGCCACTGCGTCTATGCCGACCGGCACCGGCAAGGCGCTGGAAGCTTGGGTAATGATGCGGATGGCCGGGTCGGCAGCGAGTGACGGCTGGATTGTCTCCTTGCACGGCGGTGACGGCTTGCCCTTGCCGCCAGGCACTGCATTCACCTTCCGCACACAGCCCGGCAAAATCAAGCAGGCGAACATTCACGCGGTCGGGTTCGTCGCAATGTCTCCACCCAATCCCAATGGAGAGCGCTACGAACTTCATGGCGGTGTGCAATGGCGCGGACGCAGCGGTGCGCGGCATGAGTGCGATGTATCGTTGCTACCTTCGGTCGTCGGCAACGCCATCCGTGCGACAGCTGGCGGGGGCTACCCGCGTGGCCTTCCGATCGTCGCCATCGAATGCAAGGACAAGAGCGGCGATGCCGAGCCCGACGAAATGCGTCAGACCCTCGCGCGCCTGTTCGACCTGTCGTGCATTTCGCAGAGCTGGGACGGCTTCCCGCACCGCATTTTTACGGAGAATATGTCTGCCGGCTGGGGCTGGCGCTCGACGCAGTATCGCCCGTTTTTCGAGAGCGGGCAGTTCGGGATTGTCCGCGCCAGTGGCTTCGGACTGGGGGCATCGCAACTCGGCGTGCATTACAAGATCGCGCGCTACCCGGATATCTACGACCGCCATCATGCGACCTCAATGCAGGCGCTGCTCGATCGCTTCTCGGAAATTCTTGTCGCGCTTGGCTGACTATGATGATGTGCTGACGGGCCCAAACGGCGATCGAACATCCCGCGCCGGGGTCGGCGAAATCAAGTGTACCATGCTAACCACGCCAGCATGATCGATGCCGATCTCGCTCGCCGTGTGAAGCGGCTGCTGCGTGGACAACGCCGGCCAGACGATCTCGACCGTCTGTTCTTGGCGCTGCGAGATCGGTCGCACGGTCGCGCCAGCGTCCGCCAAATCGGCGAGTTCGTTACGCATCGTGACGCACGGGAAAGGGCCCGATCACGCAGAAGGTACGCGACGTGTTCGTCAGTTTTCAGTCGTGGCTACGGATCAGCGTTGCGCGCAAACCGTTCACACTCGCCGAGACTCGCGTTGTCGCTCAAGCGAAACTACGGATCGCGACCGACACGCAGATCAAGGGTCGCCTGGGCTTGACCCGCAGCGTCGCCAAATCGGTGCTGGAACAAGCGCTGCGCAAGGCGGAGAAGGGTACCCGACTGATCCGATCGGCTGTAGTCGACGAGCAGTGCGTGCGCCGTCAAAAGGGGTACATCACCACTGAACTCGTCGCGTCCGAGGCGATCAAGCTCTTCGAGCAAGGCGGAGCGATCGTGCTCAACTCATGTCGCCTTGTTCTTCTTGGCCTTCGTGTAGCGCGTGATGCCCACGGGGATGAAGCGAAGGACGATGTCCTGGAACTTGCAGACCTTGCGTAGATGATCGTGCATTAGCTTCAGCTCATATTTCGCAATGAGCGGAATGTCGTCCTTCGTCGGTGTGACTTCCTTCGAATCGTAGAGCAGCCAGAGGCAGAGGGTGTAGTCTTTGCCATGGTTCTCGGCGATATCCGCTTTGATCAGTTCGAGATAGTCGGCCTTCCTCGTGCTAGAGCTTGCTTCGATGTGTCCACGAATTTCCTCGACGAAGACCTCGTCGTTTAGGAAAGCCTCGCAGTAGAACTTGGCCTGCGAGAATAGGTAGTTGACCGATGAGGCGTCCTTGTGCTGCTTGACATTGATGATTCTGATATGCCCATCGTCGCATAGGTCGAGAACATCGCAGAACTCCTTGTTCTTCAGTCCGGTGCCGATCTTTAACTTGGCGCGGTCGAACAGCACGCACGACGGCCGCAGCTCGACGACCTTAGCGTTGAAGATTCCCTCGTTGTTGCGCATCGTCGCATCGTCGCATCGTCGCTGATGTTGATACCGCAGCACCAAGTCTCGGCATCCTCGAGCTTCACCTTCTCCGCGACGAAATCGATGATCGTCTCGTAGAATTTCGGATCGACCTTCGACCACCGGCCTGCGCTGAGCACGAAGTATTGCCCATTGATCTCCTGCTCGAATACGAGGCACTCGTAGATTGACCACCACCGGTGCTTCAGCACGCGTCCGTCGGCTGCGGAATACGGATATATTCGACGGCTCTCGAGATGCTTGATCGAGATGTCGGAAGGATCTGGGAATACCTTCTCAAGTTGACTCGGCGCGAGGAAGGCGTAGATCACGTTCTCGCGCGTCGAGTAGCTCGTATAGGCGAAGCTGTAGTCGTCCTCCGACAGGAATTCGGGAATGCACAGATCGATCTTTGCGACTTCACGCGCCTGCAGCGCCGCCACCAGTCGCGCGTTCAGTTCGGCTGCTTCCTCGTCGGTCGCGGGCTGCAGGTTGCGGTAGTTCGGGAACAGTTCGACGTAGTCCTTGGCCTCGTAACGCTCGAGGAAGTGCCGGCACCGCTCGATTAGGCGCGCCCAACTGAGCTTCTCTTTGCCGATGACCTTCACGGTAAGATGGTCGCGCCCCTGGAGCGTGACGGTCCTGTCTCCCTTGATGTGGGCCGAGATGTACCGGAGGTCCTCGGCGTCGCTGAGGCCGAAGACCAATGTGTCCGAAGGCCTGCTCGCTTGACGATCGATATGAGTCGGCGTGAGCGCGTTGCTCTGGCTCCGTGTCTGACGAATCTCCTCGTTGCCGCACATATTCATTGCGGTTTTGATCCCGAAGTCGGCGACGAGCTCCTTCTTCGGCAGGCAACTCGCGGCGCTGCGGCCGAACGCCGCCGCCAGCACCCGGCCTTCGATCTCCGTCAGAAGGATTCCGTTCGGACTGTTGCTGCTGTCGGAGAACGAGAAAGGTGTGGCCTCGCCGATCTGCTCATTCACGAAGTCGAGCCAAGGCGGGTTCTTGCGATGGGACACGCTCTCGAAATAGACAAACCGACAATTCGTCTCGTCGAACTTGAAGTCTACCGACCTAATCGCCGTCTTCTGGCTATCGGTCGCATCGAGGTCGATCATTCCGTCGAACGGCAGGCCTTCTCGGGCGAGATAGAAGGTGATCTGACCGATCTGCTTGCCGACCTCCTCGACTACCCGTTCTTCCTCCAACTCTCCGACCATATGGTTCTCCGGCCACCACCGAGCAGAGCGTCATGTAAAGCGCACAAGGTGTGCGGAGTGAAGATGGGATTTGCTCGAACCCACTCGAGATTCGATTCTCAGGCGACGTTTTCCGGGAGAGGATCGTCGCTGATCTTTGTGCGCCGGATAGTTGGGCGATTGGTAGCAGGCCGGATGTGAGGATGCATATCTTCTAGCCGTACGCGGGGAATCGCCGAGAATATTAACTCCGGCAGTG
>CAJYHD010000147.1 GCA_913773715.1 uncultured Sphingobium sp. | reverse complement strand
GGGCGATATAGTCGGGACCGTTGGGCTGGACGCCATCCAGTTGCGCCAGCTGTTGCTCGCCCGCCAGATATTGCTGCGCGGTCGGCGTGGAATACATGAAGTCGTCCTGGTTCCAGCGTTCCAGCTGCCGCATCGAGGCGCGGGCGCTGAATTCCGTTTCCAGATACCGGATGTCCCCTTTGGCCCGCGCAATCTGCGCGCGCACGCGCATCAATTCGTTGCGCTCGGTCGCAACCTTGAGCGACACCAGATAGGCCCCCAGCGCACCCAGCGCGACGAGGAGAACCCAAATCAGGCTCTGCAACCTCTTGACGGCGATCATGGTCGGACACTCCGGGGGGAAGAGGCGGGGGCAGAGGTTCGGACGGCGCTGCGCAACGTGGCGGATCGGGCGCGGGGGTTACGCGCCAGCTCCACCTCACCGGGCCGCACCGCCTTGGCGGGCTTTTCGAAGGTCGGCGCATCGGCAGCGGCGCGTTCGGGCATGTGGCGCGAACCGCCCGCCTCGCCGCCGCTGCGTTTGCGCAGGAATTGCTTGACGATCCGGTCTTCGAGACTGTGGAAAGTGACGATGGCGAGCCGACCGCCCGCCTCCAGCAGCGCTTCCGCCGCTTCCAGGCCGCGCTCCAGCTCCTCCAGTTCGCGGTTCACATGGATGCGGATCGCCTGAAAGGTGCGGGTCGCCGGGTCCTTTTTGTCATGCGGCTTGTAGCCGAGTGCACGGCGGACCACAGACGCCAATTGCCCGGTGCGTTCGAGCGGGCGCGCCTCCACGATGGCGCGGGCGACACGGCGCGAACGCGGCTCTTCGCCATAGCGATAGATGACGTCGGCGATATCCTCTTCCGGGGCGGTGTTGAGGAAATCGGCAGCGCTCATGCCATCCTGGCTCATCGTCATGTCGAGCGGACCATCCGATTGGAAAGAAAAGCCGCGTTCTGCGCGATCGAGCTGCATGGAGGACACGCCGATGTCGAGCGTCACGCCCGCCACGCGATCGACTCCACGCTCGGCCAGCAAATCTTCCATGCGAGAGAATTCGCCGGGGATGAGGGTGATTTCGTGGGCATCGGCCACAGCCTGTCCTTCCCGGATCGCATCGGGATCGCGATCGAAGGCAAAGACGTGCGCGCCACGAGTTGCCATGGCGCTGGAATAGCCACCCGCGCCAAACGTGCCGTCAACATGCACCTCGCCTGGGGCGATGGCGAGGGCTTCGAGGACTTCATCGAGAAGAACGGGGATGTGGGGCGCAGTCGAGACGGGGGCAGCGCTCACTGTCCGCCCCCTGCGCGCCCATCGAGCCAGCGCCGCACCTTGTTGCGGATGAGCGCGGGACGATTGGCACTTTCGACCAGTGCTTCAGGCTTCCAGATTTGGAAATAGCGACCGACGCCGTAGAAGAAGATCACATCGGTGATCCCGGCCTCTTCCTTGACATCGGGGTGCAGGAAGAAGCGGCCGCCGTCATCGAAATTGACGTCTTCGATCGTGCCGAGGCGCAGTTCACGTTCAAGATCGCCGTTGAAATCGCGACCGGATTCGCGGGCTAACCGCTCCAGCACATCAACTTCGTCGAACAAGAATTGCTTGTGCGAAAGGCCGAACCCGGTGGCGCAGCCATTGTCGAAGTGAACCGAAAGGCATAGCCGGTTTTCGCCGCCGCTGCTCTGCTTGACGAGCTTGCGCATCTCCAGCGGCAGCACGAACCGGCCTTTGCCGTCCGCGACGCTGAATGCGTTGCCCGAATAGAGAGTGACGTCCGACACGATGAAAAGTGGCCCCTTTTCAATGGGGCACAGACTTCCCGCCACGCGAAACGCTGAATGCGAATCCGCGCGCCGGAAACGATCGACGCCTGAAACCCCAATGCCGGATTGTCTACCAAGCAATGGAGATCAAGAAAAGGGGAAATATGGGATGAGTTGGGACAGACTGGTTGAAAACGGGATGAGACGTTTTCAACGGGTCGAGGCGGTGTTCTCCTTGCTACTTTGAAGCCTCGGAAATCGGCAGAAACGCGTGCCGAGCAGCCATCCGCCCAAAATGGCCCAGATTGTCCCTGCGATAAGCGCCAATCTCAGAGCGGCTGCGACATCCTGCCCGGTTCGCATCCAGCGTCGTTCTACATTCATCGGAACGCCAAGCCATCGCGCAATCAGCTTAGGCGTATCGGCGCTCCAGACGCGCGGATCGAACGGGCGCGACGGGTCGGCGAGCCACAATCGGTCATCCAGCATGTCCGCGTCACCAACCCAGGTGACCGCACCTTCGCCGATCCGCCTTTCTGCGAAGACGCCACTGCGGGAAAGCGTGGCCCCATTAATGGTCATAAGCGAACCGTCGGTAAGGAAAATTCGAGCCTCCCCTTGCTCCATGCGAACCGGCTCGATCCCCCAGCCCTTCTGCAAAGGGTCGAGTGCATAAGCCGATACCGGCGCGCGCCGCCGGTCGCCCAAAGGCAGCGCAGAAGGCCAGCGCAAGGCCGGATCGGAGAAGACCAAAGCCCTGCCCCCGCTCCTCACCCAGCGATCTATCTCCACCAGCGCTTTCGGCGTCAGCGCCCTTGGCTGCGCGAGCAACAGAAGGCGCGCCTGAGATCCTTTAAGCTGTCCGGGGCTATCGAGCGGCAGGATGCTGAACCGGGTAGCCAGCAGCGATATGATCGGCGCTTCCCGGCGTTGCCCCGATCCGTCTTCGGCCCAGAAAAGCGGCAGTCCGGTCAGAACAGCCAACTTTGGTCGCTCGGCTATCTGTTGGATGGGTTGAATTGGGCCGCGCCACAGCAGCAAGGCTGCGATGATCAACGCTAGGACGCCAAGAATACGGAACTTCGCTCCCCCACGCAGCAGAATCGATCCGCCGCCAGCCAACGCACCTAGCAGCGCAAGTCCCGCCATCGCCCATAGTTGCGGCAGGCGAGCTGATGCCAATCCGCAGAACAGCAGCGCCGTCGCAATCCATCCCGGCCCCGCCCAAAGCAACAGGAAGCGTGCGTGCATCCCGCCCAAAAAGCCTAAAACGATCAGAACGACGCACCCCGGCATCGCCCAGTCCCAGGGATCGACTTGTCCTGTCAGCCAGGCCCGATGCAAACCCATCAGGAAAACGCCAAGGCCCGGCAGCCAGAGCCAGAGCAATCGCTGCACCCCCGCCAATATCGGCGTCCCGGCCCCCGTTTTCATCACCGGATCAACGCTGCTGCGCGGGGTCGCGGTCCATCGGTTTCTTGAGGTTGGGATCGGGTTGCAGGTCGGGAACGATCGGCGCCTGCTCCGGCGCGGGCTGAACGCCCAGCTCCGCGAGCGGCTCCTTGGGCGCGGCTGCATTCGTCGTGGTCGTCAGCGTTGGGACCGCTGGCGGCGGCAAGGCGGCATCATCCACACGCGCCTTCTCGATCACGATGTTGGCAAGGCCCACGAGCAGCACCACGCCCGCCAGCCCGGTGAGGCCGATCTGGACGCGCTGCAACCCTTCCTGTCGGCGGGGCGTATCAGCCATATTCTACTCTTGTCTGTCCCGCACCGACACCATGTCTGCGTTCATGCAGTGTGCGCGAGCCAGGGGAAGACCGTCAACCCCTTAGATTCCAGCCATTCGCGGCTGTAGAGCGTCGAAAGATAACGGAAGCCGGTGTCGCAGAGGATCGTCACGATCCGTTTGCCCGGTCCCAGCTGCCGCGCCAGTGCGACGGCACCCGCCACGTTGATGCCCGACGAAAGACCAAGGCATAGCCCCTCTTCGCTCAGCAGACGGCGGACCCATTCCATGCCTTCTTCGTCCGAGATGCGGAACTGTGTATCGATCGGTGCGCCTTCGAGATTGGCGGTGATGCGGCCCTGCCCGATACCCTCGGCAACGGAATTACCCTCCGCCTTCAGTTCGCCATGGGCATAATAGTTGAACAGCGCCGCGCCATGCGGGTCGCTGAGCGCGATGGTGATATTTTCATCCTTGGCCTTGAGGCCCAAGCCCACGCCCGCGATCGTGCCGCCCGTCCCGGCAGCACAGGTAAAGCCGTCGATGCGACCGTCCATCTGCGTCCAGATTTCTTCGGCGGTGCCGACGATATGCGCCTTCCGATTGGCGATATTGTCGAACTGGTTGGCCCAGATCGCGTTCTCCGTCTCTTCCGCGATCCGGCGCGACGTGTGGACGAAATGACCGGGATTGGAATATGCGGCGGCTGGCACCGTCACCAGCTCCGCGCCGAGCGCACGCAGCGTATCCATCTTCTCGCGGCTCTGCGTTTCGGGCATGACAATGATCGTGCGATAGCCCTTGGCATTGGCGACGAGAGCGAGACCGATGCCGGTATTGCCCGCCGTCCCTTCGACGATCGTGCCGCCCCGCTTAAGCAGCCCCTTTTCTTCGGCGTCGTTGACGATGAAGAGCGCGGCGCGATCCTTGACCGATGCGCCCGGATTGGCGAACTCGCACTTGGCATAGATGTCGCAGCCGGTCGCTTCGGATGGGCCAGCGAGACGCACGAGCGGCGTATTGCCGATCAGCGCAAGACTATCATTCTGGAGCAGCATGGCGTCACGCATAGCGGAGCGCGCCCGCCTTTGCCAAGCAAGCGATTGATGCCGCCGGACAAGCATCGGTTTGCAGTGCACCGCAGATGGGCCGCGTCGAGGAAATCGAAAGACTTTTCGGCTAGGGCAGCGCAATGGACTGGGCGAGATCGAAGCAGAACGGGACGTGGCGGCTGGCGATCGTGCTGGCTGCGCTGATCGCGCTCGTCCTGCCGCGGCTCATCACTGCCGCGCCGCTCGATTTGCTGGAGGGCAAGGCGGCGCTGGTCGCCGATCCGATCGAGCAACCCGGCGCGACCTTCCCCGGATCGGCCTTCTTCTTTGCCGAGGGTGCGTTCGATTCCGTACCCGGGATCGAGACGAAGGGCACATCCGCAGTTTTGGCAATGGAAGCGGTCAAGGCCGCGCCCGCCGCGATCTTCCGGGGCCTCACTCCGCTCGACAGCTATCGGGCGCTCAACTGCCTCACTTCCGCCATCTACTATGAAGCCGGAAATGAACCCGAGGATGGCCAGCGTGCCGTGGCGCAGGTCGTGCTCAATCGAGTACGCAGCCACAACTGGCCCGACAGCGTCTGCGGCGTCGTCTACGAAGGCGCAGATCGTCCGGGCCTGCCATGCCAGTTCAGCTTCGGTTGCGATGGCGCGATGACGCGCATGCCAGTTGCGGCACGCTGGGCGCAGGCGCGGCGGATCGCGCAGGAGGCGCTGGCGGGCAGGGTCTATGCGCCGGTCGGCCTCGCCACCTATTATCACACGCTGGCAGTGCGCCCGCCTTGGTCCGCGACGATGAAGCCGGTCGCGGTGATCGGCGCGCATATATTTTATCGCAGCCCGGGAGCGGACGGTACGCCCACAGCTTTCGCGGCCGTCTATACCGGACGTGAACTGATCTCAGGACCCCGCCTGACACCTGCCAGACAGGATAGCGGACGCATTCTGCCTTATCCTCCAACGATGACCGAAGCAGTAACTGCCCCGATTGCAAAGGCGACAACGAAGTGGACAGAAACGCCAGAAACGGATGCGGCTGACGCCTTGCCGGAGTCGACCATCCGTCCTGAGTTTCGAAACACCGGCAGGCCGATCGGCTGATGGGAATTTATTTTTGCGCTTTCTGATCTACCTGCTGCATCCGACTGATTTTACAGCAAAATAAAATCTGGAAATATGGCGGCTGCCGGGAACTGTTTACGACAGCCGGGGGTTCTACACCTCGGATAGCAAATCTTTTGCCCCCCGCTCTTGCTATCCGCAAAATATGAGCCCGGAACGTTTCTCCCCCCCGACACGTTCCGGGCTCAGATTACTTTTGGGCCAGCGCAATTCTTCCAATAAATTTTACGCAGGCGGAACGCTTTTTCGGCGTTGCGGGTTTTCCAACGCGTCGCTGTCGGATTTACGAACGGC
>CAJYHD010000146.1 GCA_913773715.1 uncultured Sphingobium sp. | reverse complement strand
CGGGTCCGCGCATAAAGCTCATCTTGGCTTTGCACATTCCAATCAAGCGTCGCCTGACCATCGTCAGACCGATAGATCATGGTCCCGCCCATCGCGTATTTGACGATGAAATGCGGGATACGGGGATAGGCGGCGCGGAAGCGCTGGGCATAGCGCAGCTCGGCCGCCCATTCGCCGGTCGGATTGCCCTTACTGTAACCCGCGAAATCATTCGGGACATACGGGCGCAAGCCGTCGACCTTGTGATACGCCATGGTCAGCGGGTCACGGACATAATCGGTCGTCCGGTCGCCAGGCGATCCGACTGCGTTGGATTGTCCCGCCCAGATCGTCACGATGGCGGGCAGCAGGATGCGATTGGGATTGGCGGCAGAGATGCGGGCGGGCGACGGAACATAGATCACCGAGCCGTCATCCTGGGTAAAGGGATAGGTCCCGTCACCACGGGGGCCGCCGGTAGCAGTCCCCGCCGCCCAGTCGAGCTGTTCATTTCGCGTCGCGGTGAGCTGGGCCAGCGCCTTGACCAGGATGGACGTGGCATTGGTCAACGCGGCGACGGCTGTCGCAAGATCATTCATGGTTTGCTCCTAGGCCGCCAGCATCGCGGCTTTGACTTCGACGAATTCGATGACGCTTCCGGCCGCGATCGTGAGGGGGATGTTGTCCACCTCGACGTTTCGGATCGTGATGTTGATCGCCAGATAGCCGGTGTGGGCCAGTACGGCCGGGTCGATGAAGGCCGCGAAGGGACTGACCGCCATGCGGGCATTCGAGTTGAAATTGTCGAACACTAGGTTCGTATCGCTGGGCACGATGTAATCGCCGCCGCCATTGAGCGAGACGGTCATGGCCAGCTTGAATTGCAGGTCATCGGGGCTGGACACATTCAGGCTCGTGCGCACCAAAATCGCGCTGCCTACCTCTTCCTTAGGGAAGCTGACCGTCGCCACCGTATAATAGGTGCCGTCACGCGGGATCGACTTGTCCTGGGCGATGATTGCGAAGCGCGTCCCTGAGGCGCTCCCGGCCGTCATATGCTCGGACTTGATCGTCTTCGACTTCAGCGTGTCGACGATGACGTTCGGCATATAGACGGCGTTCGGATCCTCTCCCGCCTCGGCCGAGCCCGCACGGATCAGCAATGTGCCGTCCGGACGGATGAACCTCGACTCGCTAAACCGGAAAGTGATTTTCGAAAATTTGCCGTTGTTCGTCGCGACCAGGCCGGACACAAAGCCATTCGCATCCAGCGCCAGCACCGCCTTGGCCTCTACCTCCCCCGTCGCATCGACCGTGGCCTGCCGCAGAAGGGCGACCTGCGCCGACAAGCCGGTATCGGGGGTGTAGATCGCGGCGTTGACCGTGTCGATTTTCTGGGCAAACGCCTTGTCCTGGGCAAGGATCAGCTGCTCGGCCGCGCCGATCCGCCCCCACACGCCGGTGCCCGGCGTATTCAGCGACGATTCCATGGTGCTGATCCGCTCCGCCAGAGAGCCGTTGCCGGTCAGCGTCGCCTGCTCCAAATCGCGGAAGCGGGTCTTGAGCCCGGTTCCTGGCGCATCGAGCATCAGATCGAGCGTATCGAGCCGCTGGCCGAAAGCCTTACCCTGCGCCAGCATTAGCTGTTCGGCGGTGCCGATCCGCGCCCAGACACCCGTATCTGCGCGATTGAGTGAGCTTTCCATTACGCCGATGCGGGAAAGGAGAGAGCCCTCACCCGTCAGCGTCGCCTGGACGAGGTCCTTGACCGTCGCCTTCAGCCCGGTGACCGGCGTATCCAGCGCCAGCTCGATCGCGTCGAGACGCGTGGCGGTGACCTTGCCGGTGGACGCGACCAGCTCTTCCAGCGCCCCCATCTTGGCGGTCACGCCCTTTGCGCTGGCCTCCAGGAGGCTGATGCGCTTGGCGCTGGCCTGGTCGCGATCGACGATCGTCGAAATCAGGTCAGTGGCGCGGGCGTTCAGATCGCCTTCGCCCTTTGCCTCGATTTGCCGCAGCCTCTGCGACAGCGAGGTTCGACCGTCGACCATGACGCGGGAAAGGTCGAGATTGAAGGCACCGCCATTCGGCGACCGCGCGCCCAAAAGCCGCAGGTCCTCGACCGCACTATCGGTCTTATCCCGCGTCTCGACGACGACGGTCCCGATCGGCATCCCGTCGATCGTGGTCCGGGCGCGCAGATATGCTGTCGATGTGGAAAGGAGCTTCGCCACGTCGAAGACGGCGGGCGACAGCAACGCCATCGTCTTGAACACGCCTTCCAGGTCGCCCACCGCCTTGGACAGGTCCGCGTCGAAATCAGCGAAGCGGGTCAGCGCGCCAGACAAGTCGGCATTCACCTTGTCCAGGTCGGCGATGACTTTCTGCACCGGCCGCCCGCCGACCGCTGCCGTATCCTTCGCGGTATTTTCGCTGGTCTTATCCGCACCCTTCTGGGCAGGCTGGAGGTCGGCGACCGTCTTGCCATCGGGATAGACGACATTGCCCGCCAGCACGGCGGCGCTGATTTCCGCATCGGTGTGGAAGCGGTGGTTCTTCTGCCAGCCGATCTTGACCCCCGCGACCGGGGCATAGGCGGCGCGGCGCTCGACATCCTCGAACGCGACCGTCTCGACCGGGTCGGCAAAGGCGATCGGGCGCAACGCGATACGC
>CAJYHD010000145.1 GCA_913773715.1 uncultured Sphingobium sp. | reverse complement strand
CTCGATCGGCTCACACCCGACTGCGACCTGGAGGATGAGCCTCACGAGGTAAACGGGGACGAAGGTGATGTCGCATGGCCGGAGTAGAGCGTCAGCGCGTTGGACGAACGCGTGCAAGCCGCAGTTCTAGAGTCCGCACGGTGCCGCTCTACTGTTCCTTAATGCCGGCATGGCATGGCTCTCTTCACGGGAGAGCAAGATGTACAGCATCAGGATCGACAAGGCGAACAGCCTCGTGAACGTTGCACTGACCGGCATGATGAATTTGCCGGAGGTGGCAGCCTACATAGCCGAATTGAAGCGGCAATTCATCGCGCAGCGCCTCCACGAATACGCGATGGTCATAGACGTGACGGACATGCCCATCCAATCGCAGGAGACGATCGTGGCGATGGGCGAGCACATGGCGTCCATGCCGAAGGCGCGCACGCTCGCCGTGGTCACGGGCAGATCGCTGGCGCGCATGCAGGTCCGGCGCCTGTTCAAACAACCTTACTGCCGCATCACGTCGACCGTGACCGAAGGCGTGGGCTGGGTGCTGCGCGGCGTCGAACCGACGACGCGCTGACAAACTTTCTACGACCACGACTATGCGTCAGCCTTGGCACCACACCCACCAGCAGAGCGCCAGCAGCATGACGCAGGTGACAGCCGCGGTGATGAGCATTCCGCGAAATGCCTCAACGCCTTCGTCCGATGGTCCCAAGCTCATGGCTTGTGGTTAACGCCGCCTCGGCCGCTCTCAACCGGTCTTCCTTACAGATGTGAAGAATAGCGGTTGCTTGCGGCAGCGAGTGGGTCATTCTTTATCTGCGCAGGTCCGCCCCTCGGTCGTAGCGCAGCCGGTCGCTCCTTTGCGCTTCGAGCGCGGATGATGGGGAGCGACCGGCACTTCACAGCCAAGTCTATGCAGTGACCAAGACACCATCAGCGACAAGCGCCCATCCCGTAGCGACGCCAGTATGTGTCCCACCGTGTAGCAGCGCCGGCCGCAAGCATCGCGCACGACAGCGACCGACCATCCGGCAGCGTGCACCTAGCGACCACACGCTTGTAGGAGCGGTCGACCGGCTGACAGGTCAGGCGCTTGTGGAGTGTGAGGCGCTGCGCAACCTGCTGGCTGGCGGCGGCGGCGCGGTCGTCACAGACGTAGTTAGTTCGTCCTGTGCGACATGGCTGCGCGCTCTCGTAGTCGGGCGCCTGAATGCCCGCGACCCGTACCTTCACGCCATTGCGGCACCAGAGCGGCCCGTCGCCGTCGTGCACCTTTACAACTTCACAGACGAAGGCTGGCGGTAGGTCGATCATGCATGGCACCTTGCACGCAGCGACTCGGGTTGTCGCTGTATGATGGAGAGAGACATGAAGCTGCTGCTTGCCGCGCTCACCGCATCCGCCCTGCTCACCGCACCAGCCCTTGCCGCACCATGCCGCGATGCGAAAGGCAAGTTCATCAAGTGCGCCGAAAAGGCACCAGCGAAGTCGACCCGCTGCAAGGACGCCAAGGGAAAATTCGCGAAGTGCGGCACGCCGGGAGCAACGCCGGTCAAGTGATCGGAGCGGCCAGCCGCTCGCCGCAGGAACGATGGGGTGCGGCTGGCTGTTTTCGACCACGAGCGCGCGAGGCGCCGGGAGAATTGTATATGCGTAACAGATTGATAGGCATCTTCGCTGCCTTGGCGATGGTGCTGACCGGACTCGGCGCGAGCGTCGCGCCAATGGAAGCGTCAGCCCAGTCCTACCGCTATGATCGGGGCTACTCCCGCAATCGTGGCTTCAACCGCGGTCGCTACTATGCGCCCCGACGCGGGTTCCGCGGGTATCGCGGCTACCGTGGATACCGCAATTATCGTGGGTATCGTGGGTATCGGAACTACCGCGGCTACCGTGGACCACGTGGCTACTACGGCCGTCGCTACCGTTACTGACATCCGATCAGGGGTGTGATTTAGATCACACCCTTCGCCTCAACCGATAAGCCAAGTGTAAAGACGCGCGCTCGACTCGTTCGATGTGTTAGGTAACTTCCATCCTATAGAGGCGTCATTTGCGCGCCAGGATGGGAGGTGCGCGATGCGGCCGTTTTACATGCTCGGTCTGCTACTCGTGGCGATCGTAGGTGCTGGTCCTGCATCGGCTGCGGTCACGACAGCCAATGTTAATTGCCGCTCAGCGCCCGAAGCATCCGGGCGAATGGTGTCCCGCATTCCCACGGGAACGTCGGTCGCCGTCATGTCTCGCCTCAGTAAGTGGTCGCTCGTCGATCGCGTGAAGGCAGGCTGCTGGGTGCTTAGCCGCTATCTAGAAGATGACGCCGCAACCTCATCGAACTTCCGCATGCCAACCTACAACGCGACGCGCGCTCGTTCGTCGTCACGAGCAATCCGCAGCCGCCCACGCTCGTATGCCTTTGGTTATTCGACGCCCCGAAAGTACCGCCGGTCTTCCACGTCTCGGCGTTCGCGAGGCTCCTTCTCCTATGGCGGCGGCTCCTGCCCTTGCTCGGGTGGGAACGTCTGCATAGGCCCGCGGGGCGGTCGTTACTGCATCACGAGCGGTGGAAATAAGCGATACGGCGTGTAGGTCCACGCCTCATCACGCCACATGCCCGGAACCAGTCTCGGCTGGATACGCTGGCTGGAAATGTATCGCGTCATCTACGTTAGCCGATCCCTGATCGGTGGGCAGCAGGGAATCCTGACAAGCATTGTGCAGGCAGCCGCGGCCCGGAACAGGAGCGCGAGCATCACCGGCATGTTGTGGTCGGATGATCAGAACTTCGTGCAGGCGTTGGAAGGCGAGGAAGCGGCAGTGATGATCACCATGCAACGCATCCTTGCGGACACTCGTCACACAGACGTGGAGATGGTCGAGACACGACCGATCCAAGCTCCCCGGTTCGGCGCATGGTCGATGATCGAGGCCGGGGAGAGCGCGCTTGGCGACGAGTGCGGGCTATTCCTCGTCGGTCTTGCCGGAATGACAGATACGCCCGCACGGCGGCGCATGCGCGAAGTCATGATGCGGTCACTGCATTGAGCCACATCACGACTGACGCACGGAGCGGCTGCTACAGCAGCAGCAGTTTCTAACTGAAAGCGCTCACTCAGATCGCCTGATTCAACTGGGCGCTGTCGCTCAGCGTGTGGAAGTCTTCAACCGTTCTGTCATAGTAATTGAGTTTGGGTGCTGCGAACACGGCCATAGACAAAAGGCCGTTTGCCAACGCTGCCCGCCCTTCGCCCCGCCGCGGCAAAGCATCGTTGTCGATGTATTCAAACGTGAAGCGAATGCCTTCGCGACCAAGGAATTTGTCTGGCTTGGCTCCCGTCACATTGAAGGTCGCGATGTCCTTGCCCGCGCGATAAGTGCCTTCAACCAGTTCAGGCACTTCGACCAGCAGGGTCTCTTTGGTGAACTTAGGAAGGGGTTTACGCTTCTTACTCACCTCGCGGATTAAGGATTTGCCCGGTTCGATACCGGCATAGAACGTCACGTCATTCAGCTCTTCACCATCCAGCGTCCAAGTTTCGGTGTTTTTACCGACCGCGACGCTCAGCTTGTTCCAGTCTCGTGCCGGTGTCACAGTCAGCGCCGAGTCAGCGATCTTCGCGGGCTGAGCCTTGGGCCGATAGCTGTTTGCGATAGCGCCGGCTGACGTGAACAAGATTGCTGTTGCAAGTGCGACTGGCAGGATGTGGATTTGGTTAGCACGCATTACTTGGCGTCCTTTTGAGCTAGCATGCTGATCATTGTGGCATCGGGAGCGTCTGGCCTAAGCGTAAGATAGCGCTGCAATGCTGCCTTCCCTTCGACTTGCCGCCCGGTCTTGAACAGCGATAGGCCAAGACCGCGCTGTGCTTCCGGAAGCGATGGATCAAGCGCCACAGCTTTGCCGTAGTAATCCGCAGCATTCATCAAATCACGCTGGTTGCCTCGACCACGATACAGATCGCCTCGCGCCCGCCAAAGGGGGGCTGTCCATCCCGTCTCGGCCAGCCGAGTTATGATGAAGTCGCTCCCTCCGAAGTCATTCAGCTTGATCTGGTCATCAAGGA
Source organism: uncultured Sphingobium sp. (assembly GCA_913773715.1). Next base: position 35,038 of record CAJYHD010000145.1, on the reverse strand, counting down.
ACGTTGGCAGCCACGGAGCCAATGCCGCTGTGTATCGATCTGCTCCGTCATCGCGGGTATCCCCATCGGGTGCTGCGAGGGCAAACAGGTAATCGGCCCGCTCACCATCGGCAGGATGGGACGCGAAGAACGCTACTCGATCAAAGTCAGGTTTGCGCAACCCGCGTTCGCTTGCAGATGCTTCACGCTCCAAGATGAGATTGCGCCACACGCGCGAAGCGGCACCAGGCCGCAGGGTGCTGCCGTTTAGGTAACCGAGGCCAATCAGATCAGCCTCGCGCTCCTGATCACGTCCGAAACGAGCCAAGCCACCCAACACCGACAGCTGCATATTGTCGAAGCTGCCGTATGCACTCTGTGTGCCTGCCATAGACGTGAGCACCGCAGCCCAACTCATCAGGTCCGTGCCCTTCCGAGCAGCCTTATACTGCTGGAGCGTGTGTCGCTTTTCGAAATGGCCAAATTCATGGCCGAGGACAGCGCCTAGTTCAGCTTCACTGCGCACGCGCAGCAGCAAGCCGCTAAACACCTCCATCGTGCCGTTCGGCGTCATGCTCGCGTTGAACACAGGAAAGCGGACGAGGTAGATGCGGACCGATGCGCAGCGATCGGTGCCAACAGCGTTGCACAGCGTTTGGCGGACGTAAGCATTGAGCTTCTCGTCGCGGATCAGCAGCGGAGAGTTGGCGAGCTTCCGTTCGTTCTCGTCCGCTTCACGCCATAGGCCAATCTCGTCGACACCCTGAGGTTGGTAAGCGCCGGCGTATGGAGCGGGAGGTGGAGCAGGCTGAACCTTTGGCTTTGTGGCCGCATCAGCCGATCCGGCCAAAGTCAGCGCGGCGTAGAGCGCCAGTGCGCGAGACTTCACTTTCCTGCCTCGGCCGGGGCACTTGCGGGTGAAGCAACAATCGAGCTGCCCGGAAACTCTTCAAGGAGCTGCGCCACGCGCTTATCGGCACCTTCCGCTGTGCGCACATCTCCGCCCATCGCCCCATCAGCGTTGAGCCAGAGCACGTCACCTGTTTTCAGGTCAATCAATCCTGCATAACCAGCATGTTCACCTGACTTTACCCCAATGCCGGGCCCTAGCAGCGCAACTACTTGAAGCAGCTTGCGACCAGTTGAGCCGTAAGCGTCCTTGTTGTAGATAAAGAGTGCATAGTCGGCTTCCTTCGCGCCTGGCAGCGCTGACACGCCGGAGCCGAGAGACCAATCAAATACATTTGCCTTGTTGTCGCGTTTTTTGGTCGGCAGCCGATTACCCGTGAAGAATTGATAGTTGATCACCGAACGGGACACAGCGGCAAAGAGCGCCGCATATTCCTCAGTCAAGCGCGCATCGTCGCCATAAGCCTCTGGCGCGACGATCACTCTATTTCCAAGTTTCGTCTGAAGTTTAGCTAGCGCGCCATCGATGTTTTTGCGTGACTGATCGGTCCAGTCACCATTTGGTTCGAACATGCCGCCTGTAGACTGCGCTCCCACCTTCACGGTTGGACGCATGACGAGGATGGTCTTGCCGCTCGCAGCCTTGAGATCGAAACCGTTTTTCACGGCAGTGCGCTCCTGCGCATTTGCCGGCATGGTCACCATCACGAGGGCGGCCGCAGCCGCGACAAAAGACTTAATGCGCATAATTACCCCCCGAGATGGCATTGGCTCCCCAGCCAACACCTACAATCTGCATAACACCGGCAATCGAGCAAGATGCCGAAGGCAAAGTTGTAAATCTCGGCTACTATTCGACGAGGCGCTCTTCGGCGGCCACAACCCTCGGGAAGAAGCCCGACGCAGGGCTGCGGTTGATCAACTCGCAAATTTGGGGCTGACGGAGGACATCAATGGCAAACACGAGAACTTCCGCCTTACTGATCAGGGATACGAGGCGGCGGAAACCATCCGAAGCTAGCTCCGACGAGTCGCCCAAATACTGAGGCTTAGCGCTTGGCTCCGCCACTCACCGCGAGTAAGCATCGCACGTTTCACTAGGCTAAGATCGACGGTCGAAGTGCAGGTGGGCATAAGCAGGACTACTGCGTTGGTTGCTAACACTAAAAGATCGTCAGAAATTGAATGGTTTATAGGGCTTGTAGGGTTTTGGCGCATAAGGGTCGGCCGTTCCTGCTTTGCCGGTGTAAGGATTGACGTTGGGCCTGCTGCTCCAATTGTCCGTGCGCGTCTGATTTGGTGCCGTGCGGACATGTGGCGGAACATAGACGCCGCCGCGTGTAACGTGACCCTGCACACGGACTGGCGCTTTGTATTGAGCAGCCGCGCTTGTGGATAGGGTGGCGCAAACCGCGCCTACCAAGATCAGCTTAATCATCGACTCGCTCCCTCAATTGTGAAGCGATCATACGCTCGTAGCGCAAAGCGCCAATGATGTTGTGTGTCTTGTTGTAAATTTGCGCTGATTATTTTCGATCAGCTGCCGCACGTTGTTGAGGGTGAGCGCTGTTGGTAACAGCAGCACGAAGTCGGTCACGCAAGTAATTCCAGCGTAATCAATGCTTAGGTGCGGTCAGAGTCCTTAACTTTGGCTCCGCGTAAGCGAACAAAGCTTAGCAGCATGACGCAGGTGAGCGCCGCTGCGGTCAGCGACGCGGCTCTATCGATACGAGGCAGGCGATCACCAGCAGCGCAATAGAAGCGATCGGCCACACCGCAGCCATTGCCGCGCCCATGTCAGATGCGGCGACGTGCAGCGGCGACCCGATCACGGCGTTACCGTGAAGCCGGGAGGGGGAGGCGGTACAGCGGCGAACCCCGGGGGTGGAGGCGGAACGTCGCCAGCCATAGGCGCACCGAACAACCCGCGTCGTTGCCTTAGCACCACACCACGCGCCTCTTTCCGCACATCCTTCATGACCTTACGCACGGCGTCCTGCTGATCATCTCGCGGCATGGTCGACCATCCCGGACCCTGCGTCAGTGAACCCAGCAGCGGTTTAGCAAGCTGCCCCGTCACCTCCTGCAACCGGTCGTATTGCTCGGGCGTCCACTTCACCGACTTGCCACCGGCCTTGTACGTGCGCTGCGGCGGGCTGATCGGCGCACCCGCTGCAATCAGCCTGTCTAACGTCGGATCGTTGCGAGCGGTGCTGGTCCACACGGGCGAGAGAATATCCGGACCTAGCCCGCCTTCGGTCTGCACCGGCTGGCCGAACACGTCACGCCGAGGAAACAGCTTCTCCGTCTCAACGGGAATACGCGAACGGATACGGTCGATCGGCCCGCGCGCTTCACGCAAGATCGGGTCGCTGGTGCGCGCCACCTGTGCCACCAGCGCCGGAACGGCAATGCCGCCAGCCATGCGCGACATGAAGCTATCGAGGTTGCGCTGTGGATCGTTGATCGCTTCGACAAGCCCACTGATGCCCGACAGCCAGGTCTTAGCCGACAGGTTGTTGAGGATTGCCGCGCCCAGCTTCGTGAACGATCCTGCTTGCTCCTCGTCGCTGAACGCGCTCGACAGTTCGTGCAGATCGGCCGCGGTTCCGATGGTGGTCGAGAAGGGATCAAGGCGCGCGTAGCTGTAGTAACGGTCGCCCACCTTGAAGCTGTAGGGTTGCCAACCGTTCGCTAGCATCAAGGCGCGCTCGCGAGGATCGGCAGGCCCGCCGCCCGTAATGTGACCGTCAGCCGCCATCTCGTACAGCGCAGCGCCGATGCCGGTTCCAACCATCGCCCGCGCCACCGCGAGGTCACGACGCGCACCACCGGCCGCAACGTCACGCCGCCACGACGACATGAGCGCAGCAGCGGGCGAGCGCTCAGCCGCAAACTTGAGCAGGTTCATAGGCGTGCGGACGAACGGCACGATGAGCTTGAGCAGCGGCTTGCGCTGCGTCCCCTTGGAAAACCCCGCGGCAATGCTGCCGGGATCGAGCGGGGTTTGAAACGTCAGGTACCGCGCATAGTCGTTCGCCCGCATCAGCATATCGTCGGGCGGGTTCAGCACCAGATCAGCGGCACGATCACGCGCAGCCTTGCCGGTCAGCCCCTCTTTATCCGCTTGGCGCAGGGCAAGGCCGTGCAATTCCATGCGGCGCGCCATGCCCTTAAATAGCTCGTCCTCGGCGGTCAGCAAACGAGTAGGGGTGCGGATGAACTGACCCAGCTTACCGGGGATCGCGGCGGGTTGCTCGACCTTCGCAGCGTCCGCGGCATCGTCGGTCAGGAACGAACGAGCGGCGGCACGCATCCCTTCCTTCGCCCCGGCGATCATCCCGGTTGCTCGCGATCCGACCTCCGAGAATAGCACGCGTTCGCTATTGGCTTGACCGGGAAGCACCCGCCGCACGGCTCCAATACCAGCAGCAGCCGCGTGTTCTGGTATCTGCGCCAACGCGGTCAGGGTGTTGGACAGGATGTTGGTAGCGTGCGTCTGCGGACCCGAGAGCAGCGAGTTGATGTAAAGCTCTACCGCCCGATCCTGCCACTTCGGCAACAGCGACTTGAGCGCGAACTGATTGATGCCGGCAGGGGTGGTGCCGACATTCTCAAGCTCTACGATCTTCTCAGCTACGTCCTTGATCCGAGCACGATTGCCACCGATCCCGGCGAGGCTCGGCAACACGCGATCTGTAGCGGACGAGTCCGCGACTTGTCGGAACTGTGCGAGCAACCGGCCCGCTTCCGCCGTCATGCCCGCAACCTGCTCTTGGATCGCAGCGTGGCGCAGCCATGCCTCACGGAACGCCGCCTCTAGCTCGTCGCCCGCGTTGTCGGTGCGCGCGATCCGCTTGGCCATGTTCACCAGATCGGTTGAGGACCGAGCGAGGATTTGGCGAGCTGCTAGCGCTTCCTCTGCGTTGAACGCCTGCCCCTTGCGACGCCTCAACAAATCGTCAGCCGTCATCCCAAGGTCACGGGCAAGGCTAACGGTTTCCGCCTGGGTGATCCGGCCACGACGTGCAGCATCGAACCCGCCCGTTACGCGCTCGGTCTGCAACAGCGCCCGCTTGATCTCCTGCGGGCTGTTCAGCTTGTCCAACCGAATGTTGCCCGCGAGGTTCGGCGCGTTCTCGCCCCATTCCTCATAGGCAGCAACAGGTGGCGCATTGCGGTCGAGGTCGTCCAGCCCGACCGGTTCGGCGCGATCGTTGGTCAGCGGTGCGCCTGCATCCTGTGCGCGCTCCACGTCGTACCGCTGCTGCTGTGCACCGTAATAGGCTTCAATCTCGTGCAGATCGTCAGGACGAAACGCGCGCGACCGGCCCGAGTGCGTGGCATCGAGCGTATCGAGAAATTCGCTGATCGTCGGGCGCTCGGCATGGTCAGGGAAGAACCCTGCTTCCCATGCGCGCTCCGCTGCGTCGTCGTAGCTCATACCATCAGGAGCGACGAGCGGCCCCAGCCGATCGCCCCCGGTCATCTCCATGCCCTTACGCGGGGCGTTGGTGATGCCGAGGTGTTCAAGCTCGCCCGACACCGGACGTAGCCCGCCCTCCATGCGGAGCCATGACGACAGATCGAGGGGACCGCGAACGCTTACCGAGTTGCCAGTGCGTGCGTGCGGGATGCTCCGCGGTCCCAGTGCCTTCGCCTCATTGGGTGCGCGCACGGGATCGAACCGCCCCCGCTCTATGCGTGCTGCTTCGTCTAGCCCGTCAACGGCATTGCTCGGTAGCGGCAGCACGTCACGCGGCTGCACCCGACCAGCTGCGGATAGGCGCTCAGCATCTGTATAGGGCTCGATGATCGAGCGCGGCTGTGCGGTAAAGCCGGGGGGAGGGGGCGGCACGTCGTCGGCAACAGGCCCGAGCAGCGAAGGCCGCTCAATGTCCGATGCCATCGCCATATCGTCGGGCGCATCCGCACCAGCGCGGCGATCAAAGCGTGAGGACGCAAAGCGCGCTTCGATGTCCGCATACCGCGTCGCCTTCTCGTCGGGCGTCTCGTTGCGCCAGTTGCCGCCGTTCGGGCCGTCCAGTGTGTCATCGAAGATCAGCGGCTCTTGCGCCTTCTCCATTTCCATATCGAGGCGCGCGCGCTCATCCCCGCTAAGCTCGGCAAGCGAACGGGTCGGCGTGGGTTCACGGTACGGCGATGCGGGGCGAACGAGGTCCGCAAGCTCCTGCGGCGTCGGCATGGCGCGCGGCACCGGCGGGTTAAGGTCGTTGCTGGTCAGCGCCTTGCCGGTATCGACTGCACCGTCTGCAAAATCTTCGGCTGCGTTGTCGCCAGTGCGGCCGGTCAGGCGGGAGAACGGCTTACCGGCCAGCTGTGCGATACGAGGGGCCAGAACACCCGCACCAAGCGCCAGCGCGCCACCAAGAGGCGCACCGATGGCAGCGCCGGTCAATCGACCCTGCGCATCCTCGCCAGCACCGGCGCCCGCTACGCCGCCCTCGATAGCGCCAGCAGCGCCCAACCGCGTGACGAACGCACGGCGCGCCGCCTGCTCGGCTGCATAGCGTGACGCACCACCGCGCAGCGCCGCCCGCCCTGCGGCAAGCCCGACACCTTCAACGCTCGCACCGGGCAGAACCAGACCGCTTGCCAACTGCCCGCCGAACCGCGCCCACCAATGGTTCGCGTTGTCATAGTCGAGGATCGAGCGGTTTTGCTCTAGGTTGTTGGCGTACACGTCACCGAAACGGCGGTCGCTGCCCCACACGTTCTCACGCTCGCCACCCGGCAAGAGCGAGTCGACCACCGCGCCCGCCTCATCCAGCACGTTCAGCGGATCAGCGAAGCCACGGAGGATAGCGCCTGTGGTGCCGTCCTTCGGATCGGTCAGGACGCGAGGCGGTGCGGTGTATTCGACCTTGCCGCCAGCGCCGCCGCTCTTGGCGCGCTCCGCGTACCGCTCCCGCACCGTGGCGGGATCGAGCGTAAATCCATTAGCCTTCGCGTACGCCAGCAGATCGTCAGGCGTGGACGACATGTCCTGAAAGACCGCGGCATAGCCCCGCTCCACTTCGGGCTTGAGGCCCTGAAACGGCGTGGGGTCATCCCAGAACACAGCCTGCGAATTGCCATCTCCGAACGTGCCGGGGGTAGGTGCAGCCCAAGGATCGGGCTTGCCGTGCCGGTAATCTTCCGGCGTCTGAAACGTACCAGCGAACGCGCCGCGCTGGTTGAGACGCGCACCGCGCTCTTGCTGCGTGTAGTCGACAAAGCGCGCCGGATCGTTCCGCAGGTAGCGCGGTGTCGTGACAGCTAGACCATCATGCAGGAGAGCGCCCGCCGCATCCTGCCCGTTGTTCTGCAACGACACGACCGGACGCCCATAGGTCACGTCCCCGGTTGGCGTGACCGTTGCACCGGGTTGCGCGAACGCAGCCGCCCGAGCCTTTGCCCACGCGCCGAGCGGCACTGGATACCCCGCCTTCGACCGGCCGGTCTGCGCCAACTCAAACGCGTCGGCACCGTACAGCCGCGCCTTTTGCCCGCTGCTCAGCCGGAACGTGTCGCCGTCGTGAAGCTGACCCGTAGGCGAGCCAAGCAACGGCTGCGCTTCGGGGTGATCGTCGGCCAGCACACCGAAGCCCGGAGGCGGCGGGGGCGTCTGATCAGGTGCGGCGACTCTCGAGAAACCGGGCGGGGGCGGGGGAGCCTTCCTCACTTCACCGGCACCCACGCCTTGCCGTTCCAGCCTACCTTGTTGCCCTTGCCGTCAACCGCAACGCGCTGGATCGCACCGCCGCCAGCAGCAGCGCTACCGCCCGCGCCACCGCCAGCACCGCGACGGCCAGGGCGATACATGGAATAGGCTTGCTGCTCACCAGGTGTCAGTTGCTCACCGCGAGCAACCTTGGCGATCAGCGGCGCGATTGTTCCCGCCATCGTGACACGGCCACCGCCAGCACCACCGCCACGGGCGGGAGTCGCCGCACGCGGGTGCAGATCGCGGTAGGTCGGGGCAGAGCGGAGCGCAGCACGGTTGCCCTGCCTGATACTCTCAAGCGAAACGCGGTTGCCTTGCCGCACGTTCTCTAGGCTCTCATCATACCCGGCAGCAGTCGGACCATTGCCGCGCAGAACGTAATCCTGCGCTGCCGTCCGGTACTCGGGCGAGCCGTTCTGCCCGAACGTACCTGCGTAGGTTTGGAACGCCTCGGGTGCGTCATAGATCGTCTTGCTGGTGCCGGTTGTCGGATCGAACATCACGCGATCGTTACCCGCCGAGAAGTACTGCGGCTTGCTGTCCTCGTATGCACGGTCATCGGCTTTGACCTGTGCTTGGTGCGCCCACTGTGCCGCCTGCGCCAACTGCTCGTTCTGCGCACGGCGTCGTTCCGCCATCGCCTGCGCGTAGATCGGCGGTCCCTCGGAGATCCCGGCGAGCGCGTCCCCAATGGTGCCGATGATGGCGCGACCGGTCCCGCCCTCACCGAAGAATGACGACTTCGGTTTTCCCGCAGGCAGATTTGCGGGCATATCGACGCTAGCCGAAACAGGCTGCACGAACGGGGCCATGCTCGGAGGTGCGCGATCGGTCGAGGGCATCGGCCCGGCAATCCCCGGCGTGTTGTAGTCGACCAGCAGCGGCGCACCGAACAAGCCGCGCTGGCGGTCGCGTGCGAAGAAGGGGGGCTTCATATCAGCCTGCGTGATCGGGCGGCGGCTATCGTCACCGTAGGGCGTGCGTGCGTCGAAGATACCCATTGTCAGACCCCCTTGAACCCACCTGCCGCCCATCCACTCGCAGCGTTGCCCGCCATCTGCGCAATGATCGCGCCGAGGCTGGGTGAGCTTTTTTGCGTGGTGTTCGTGTACTGCCCGAGTAGCCCGCCGATGCCCGCGCCCGCACCGGATGCAGCCTGCACAGGTGCGGACTGAGCGTTGAGAATGTCGAACACGGGCGCGAGCGCCTGGTACTGCGCGGCCGAGAGCGAGGGTGCCTGTGCAGCTGCCTGATCCATCCGGCTAAGCTGCGTGTTGAAGTCGTTATACCGGAGTGTCTGCGATGCGTTCGCCACATTGCGGCTGATGATGTCCGCAAAGGACGAGCCACCGGTCAGCCCCCGAGGCCCGAGCGCCGCGGCGGTTTGGTTGCGCGCGTCGTTGCCCGCTTGCTGCACGATACCTTCTAGGTACGGGTTGCTGTTAAGGTATTTGCCCGACAGCACATCGGCATTGTACCCGCTGGCCGCCGTCACGTTCGGATCGCCCTGCGTGTACTTCTCAATCAGTCCCGGCACCAGCGTGGATAGATTGTCCGTAATGCCGGTGATCTTCGGTGCCTGCGCAGAATAAGCGTTGCTAATGTTCGATGCAGCGCCTTCGATTTGACTGCCGTAAACCGGTTTGCTCGTGCTCTTTGTCTTGCTGCCGCTAACGCCCATGCCGAATATCCTTGCTCTGTGCCGCCTTCATCACGCGTTGCCTTTGGTACTGGAAAACATGAGCGCGCCGGGGTGCGTTTGAATGACGATCGACAGAAGGGGAGGGGGCAGCGCTTCGAGTGTCTGCGGCAGCGCGTCCGCCATCGCTTCGTCACCCTGCTTGAGAGCAAACAACGCCACCCCAACAGCCTCGCAGATGGCGAGCGCGCCGCGGTCCTTCACGCCATGCTCCCACTCGTAGAAGCCGCGAAGGGCGAGAACGCCCGCCAGCTTCGAGATCAGCGACGGCTCACCGGTGAAGGCCGCAAGCCACGCCAGTTCTTCACTAGCAGCGAGCGCGTGAGACGGCGCGAGGGTCTGATTGGTGTAGCCGATAAGGCATCCATCCAGCACCGACACCAGCGCGCCAACGTCACCAGAAGCTGCCTGCGCGAGCGTTGCCTCAATCTGATCGGACGTGCGCTCGGCTTCTGCGTCGGCAGGCTCAGCGCTCCCCAACTCATCGAGCGCGGCCAGCGCGTCCGCATCTCCCGCGGCGTGTAGCTTGCGCAGATGGCGTGCCGCCTCGCGCTCGTAGTGCATAGCAGCGTCGTTCCGGCCGCTCGCCTTATGATCGCCCACGCGATGGAGCAGCAGCGAAACCAAGTTCCAGCGCTCGGCGTGACCGCCACCAGCAGCAGCTAGAGCGGCGTAAGTCTCAGCGGCGGAAAGTCCCTCGTCATAGGCCAGGACGCCTTGTGACACGCCGTCAATAACACGACTGCAAAGCGTGCTTAGTGCGACGATCGAACCTTCCACCGCGGCCTTGCGTAGATCGTTGATCGACGGCTCAGGCAAGCACAGCGTTGCGCCATCCTGTTCAGCTTCAAGAGTCGGAGTCGGGGCGGTATGTTCACTCAACTTGACTACCTCGCGCACGTTGCTGTTGCTTTCGTGTCGGGGCGTTCAGTTGATGGGCCAGTTACGGCTTCGACCTACACCAGACAACCGCGCTGGTAGCAGATATTACGGTAAAAGTCTAGGGGTAGAACATCAGCGTGCGAGCATGCAAAGCAATTGTTGCTTTACTGGCGCGGGCCTGATCCCCAGCGCCAAACCAAATAGCCCAGACTGCCGATTACCATCACAACAAACGTCAATCCGAACTGGCTATCAACCAGTAGGCGGGGAAGCGTGAATGGGAACAACTTCCCGTCAGGCTCACCTAGCGGCTTAGCGAAGCCAACCCATAGCCAGATGACAGCACAGACAATCATCCATGCTACTCCGAGGACGCGCGCAAGCTTGTGCATAACGACCACAGCTTACGCAGTTACTTTGCGCGGTCAATTAGTCAGTCAGTCACGCAAACGAACGCCCGCCCCTCCATTTGGCACATGCGCCCCGCCTTCAAAAAAGACTGCGCCTTGAGCCTCTAGCGCGCTTCGCATCAGATCAACTGTCTTTTGCAACGAGCTTCCGCCCCGCTCGAAGGCGCTGATCGTAGAAGGGCGTAGGCCGGTGAGCCTCGCCAGATCGGCAATCGAAACATCTAAGCCAGCGCGTGCCATACGGCACTGTTGAGCGGTCATCATTATCCGATAATAAATAACGCTCGGGCCGTTGACAAGGCTGCATGAAGCGTTAGTTTGTAACGGTCACTTACAAATAGTGACGGCCCGACGAGGTGCTACCAACACCGCCGCCGAGCCTGACCACAACCGATCCTAAGGAGATCGTTATGGCTGCTGCCATCGTTAGCATCGGTGCGCCCGCGCACGCTACCCCGACCATGTGGACCCGTGACCCTCGCGCGCTCAAGCTGCTCGCGTCGTGCGCGAAGAACCCGCCCGCAGGCGATTACGTCCACACCCGCTATGTCACATCGCAGGACTGCCACTACAGCTACACCGGCTATCGTGCCGAGGCGCTGAGCGCGATCCGCGACGAGTACGCCCGCAGTGCCATGCAGGCCGCGCAGGCTGGCGACGCCGACGCATGGGCCACGTTCCAGCGCCAGCCGACCGTCACCGCCGCGATCGACGCCGCACCGCTCGCACTGATCTACGCGCAGGCCGCGACCGAGCTTCGCGACACGCTGATGGCAAACGCCGTCGCGTGCTTCACCTTGGCGGAGGCAGCGTGATGTTCAGCACCGCTAAGCATGCCACCCATGCGCAGGTCGCGTGGGCTTCGGCCGTGACCCGCTACAAGATCGCGGACGCGCTCTATCGCGCTAACGATGCCTTCGGTCGCGGAAAGGCGGCAAACGAAGAACACGACCGTGAGGTCTACGCTGGCGAGCAAGCCTGCGGCACCTTTCTTGCGGCGAGCAAGCACCCGGTATTCGGCCCGCGCATGGCTGCGGCTCTGACTGCTGCCAACGCAGCGGACGACCGGGCGCATTACGAGATCATCAAGCCAGCCGACGCCGCGGCTATCATGCTCGCGCTTACCCCAGCGCCGGACGCCGACGCGCTGCTGTTCAAGGTGGAGGTGATCGCACGCTACGAGCTAGACAATCACCGCGACTTTCCCGGCAATCCGTTCGACCACATCGAAGCAGAAGCCAAGCGCCTCGCAGGGGAGGTGGCATAATGGGTCAGGCAAACAACACCGGGGCGGCATCCGCTGCCCCCACCCGCCGCGCGCTTCTCGGTGACGCTGGCATCCTCGCCGCCGTTGCCGCCTCGCCCGCGCTGGCATCGCTCCCGCCCGTCAGCGCATTTGAGCGGCGCTTGACGGCGTGGAAGGTGGCTTACGCCCGGTTCTGTGCAGTTTGCGACGATCAGCACACCGACGCGGTTGTGAACGCGCGCTGCCGTGAAACAGCCGAAGCTTTCCACTTGCTCCTAGCCGAGCCAGCCCCCGACGCCCGCGGCGTAGCTGAGAAGCTACACGCGCTCTGCCAGCAGCACGAGGGCTGCGAGATATCAACCGATGATGTTGAGCGGATCGGCGCAGAAGCCGCCGCCATCTTGAAGGGAGGCCGCTGACATGAGCGTCACCAACCGCCGCCAGCTACTCACTGGAGCCGCCGCGTACGCCGCTGGTGCCGCTATCGTTGCCGGGGGCGCTGCCCTCGCCAGCGAGGCGCACGGCGCTACCCCCGCCATCAGCCCCGCGCTTGCCAGCCTCATCACCGCCGCAGAGGGCGCGCAGCAGGCTTGCCAGCGCCATGCCGACAATGTGCTAGCTCCCGCCTGGGACCGGTTCTGTGTGGCGCGTGACGCGATCCCGCACACGGAGGTGCAAGGCGTTTGCAACTACGACGGCGGGCCTATGGAATGGTCGACCAGTCAGACCAGCCGCGTTGCCAGTGCGCGCCGCGACGTGCGCAGCAAGCACCGGTTCGCTGGCGCTGGTGCAGAGGACGCGCGGGCCTTCTATCAGGCGCAACGCCGCTTGGTTGCCGCCGCTATGTGGCGCGATCGTAAGGTGGCGCAGGCCATGAAAGCCACCGGCTACGATGCTGCGTTCGACAAGAGCGATCGGCTGGAATGGCTGGCCGACGAAGCAGCCACGCGGGTCTATGGCTACCCGTTCGACAATGCCGCCGAGCTAAACGCCGCGCTCGACTTCGCGGAAGAACGAGGCGCAGGCGACGTCGTGCTCTTGCCGTTGCTAACGGCTGGCGTTCGTCGCCTTGCCGGGGAGGTGCGCGCATGACTCGCGTTGCACGGCGCGGCAATGTCCGCGCGATCCGTCCCGGCATCGCCATTCCCACCAGCACGGACCAGCATAAGACCACGTACCAAGACGCGATGATTGCGGCCATTTGGCAGAAACAGGCGCATGACCTTGCTCAGACGGCTCCGAACAGCGACGCACATCTGCTCGCCTTGCGGCTAGCGGAGATGGACAGGAGGCTTCCACGCAACAACCTCCGCCTGATCGTCACGCCGGTAACGCCGCGGTCGGAGTGGTTCACCGAAGCACACCACCGTGTGCACGTTGCTATCAAGGCGCGCGAGTTGGCGGATAGCCGCTGGTCACTGGCTTATCTGCTCGACAAGCAAGACGGCGGAAGCCGAGCCGACGGCGCCAACGTCGAACGTGAACGCACGCGAGCCGAGCTGGACCGGGCGATCGAGGATGCATTGCGAACGCCAACGACGCGCAGGTGCGACGCGGCGGCGAAGCAGCGCATGATCGGCCGGCGGGAGTGGGCGGAGAAGTACCGGCCTGAGTGGCAGGCAATGGTTGACGAGGATTTGGCCCGTTACGCCTCTAAGAGCAGCAAGGCGGAGGTGCAGGCATGATGCACCAGCAACAGGGGGCGGCGCTGTCCGCTCCCACCTTCGATCCTGCCGCATGGTTCGCGATGTGGTCCGATCACGGCGGCATTGCCATGATGATCGGGGATCGGCTGTGGGTCGGACGCACCCAGCCGATTGATAAGAAGGCTGCGCAGACGCTCAACACGATCAGGGCGCGTCTGCACGCTCCCGGCGCTGCAATGGCGCTGGCGGGCCTTTTACGGGCTTCCTCGCCTATTCTCGACCGCGGGGAGTGCTAAGCATGACACGCCTTGCACTCGCGTTCGCTTGCCTCCTCTCGTGCGTTGGTGCGGCAATCCTGCTGTTCCTGTCGTTCCGCGCCAGCCCCGGTGTTGCCTACAGCGGCGTGCTGCTGTTCGCGTCAGGTAAGGCGGTCAGGCTCGCCCTTGCGGGGGAGGATCGGTGATGCGCGCAGATCGTCGCATCTACGGGAGGACTTCGGCCGATCCGCTTCACGTGTTGCTAGCAGCCCGGAGAAGTCCACCGCGTGCGTTGCTCGCTCGTTTGACCCGCAACGAGGTGTATATCGCACTTTCGACCTACCGCTAGACGACACTCAGATGACCGAGTGTAGGACTTAAAGACATGTTTATATAAGTAAGTCGCGGCGATGTTTTCATGTCACAATTACGAGCAAAGCTAATCGTTTATTAGCTAAGTGCTCTTTTGTTCTGGACGAATCGGTCAGGTCAAACGATCAAGGAAGTGAGGTTCGTCACCCATTTTTCAGCAGGGTTCTCCTTGAGCGCTATAGCCGGGGCGCAATAGGGCGCCCGAACCGGGGAGTCATCCCGGTTCAGAGCTGGAAAGGAGGTGATTTAGATGGCACGTATCGCGTGCTTCTGGCCGAAGGCGGTGTCCGTTGTGGACTATAGCCGCATTCGGTTCGGACGCCTTGAGTATGTACGTACTCACTGCCGTTCGTATCCGACCCGTTAACGGTTAGGGCCTAGGGTGGCGGACCTCACTTTTAAATACCTCCGCTAGTCAGTTTGCAAGCGGCAATTATGCCACTTAGCATAAATTACGACATGGCTCACTCAGCCGGCGGTGCAAGCACGGTGCTGCCGCAAAAAGGCAGCTTTAGACTACCGGCTTTACCTTTTCTCGTACGGCGCGCGGTCGGACCATTGACGGGGGCTGTAGGTTGCCGAGATCCATACCCTTCGCTTCCAACCGGGCCTTGGAGCGAGCAAAGGCATCATCGGCCACGTACTGTAGAAGCGCCGCATAGGCGCCGGACACGACCAGAAGATCGAGGTCTTGGGGCGAGAGCTGTATGCTACGGCCTTGCTCCACCTTCTTGCTAAAGCGATCATGCAGAGCTTGGATTGGGTGTTCTTTGAGCGGGTCTGAGGTCATTGTTCGGTGTGCTCGCGTAACGGCAATCTCACGGTCGCTTAGGGCAGCGAATAGCTCCTATGGTCCCGCTGACTTCTAAGTCCACGGACTAGCCATCTTTAACCACGTCACGCAGCGTTTGGCTAATCTCACGAAGCGTAAAGAACGCACGGGGGTGTGCCGTATGATGAGAATGCTACTGCTGCTGGCGAACGCCGCCGTCTTCGTGAGCCCGGCCGCTGCCGCCGCGCAAGGCCCCGTCATCATCACCTCTTTTTCAACTAACGCATGCGATCTGCCTGCGGTGCCGAAGGGTGCACGCGTGGTGCTCTTTTCGGCGTATGAGGGTGACGCCATTGCTTCATCAGTAATCGGGGATGAGGATCAGGAAACCAACCTCATCAACGTGGTCATCGAGCCCGGAACCGAGCCGCTGTACATTGTGCTGTCATCATACGAGTCGATGATCTGGCGGTTTACGGGAGTGACAAAGCGGGTTGTGCAGGTTGTCGCTACTTCGACCTTAAGAGAGCAATTCGACATCAAAGCTGAACACCGTGGTGTTATAAACGACAAAGTAGCAGTGCCTTCGACAAAGGCTTGGCCGCACAGAGATGCCGCGACGGCGCTCGCCCTAGCTGGAGTGTCAGGAATCCGAAAAAAGCGGGTTTATATCAGCCGACCTGATTGTCCGAGGTTTGTTTCTAAACAGTCTGATTTGGCGCGAGTAGTGGAGCCCTTGGCGAAGGAATTAGGCCAAGCACCACAGCAAGCTTATGCATCGTATTCCGCGGCGAACGTGCATCTGCCCTCAGGCTTGATCGAAAAAGCTGCCGGCACTGTGCCGGTGCCGCAAGGCTTCGATGCTAAAGAGTGGTTGGCAGCAACTCGCTTCTGGCGTGGTGGGTTGGTCTCAATTGCGCCCAAACAGGTCGTGGCTGTAGCGAACGTTCAACCATATCGTGTGCTTCCAAGTCAGATGGGCATCGCGCAACTAGTCGGGTCGGGGGCTGTCATTCCTATCTCCCACGGCGCTTATCGCGTTGTTAGTCCTATTGCGCACATGCCACCGAGCATGGGGGGTGCTCATTCGATGACCCTACGTTTCGCACCCGGCGTCCCGCTCCCTCCCGGCAAGCCAGGTCATAGCTGCATCGTTCAAGAAAGTACGAATGTCGCAAATGGGGTGACATGTGAATTTTTGAAGCGCTAAGACTGTCTATCGGCACTAAATATTCGATAGGCGCAGGCTCCTACTATACAAATAGCTTTCATCTTGGGTGAGTAATGGCACTCTTGAGATTCTTTGTATGTGCCATTGTCATTGTAGGTGGCGTGCTATTTTACGTCACAAATAATGAAAGCGCTGCCGTCCTTATTTTTCTTACACTTATCGGTATAGTACCAGCAGCTATTTACACCGCGGTCGTTTTAGCTCCTCTTGAGCGTTTTGCTGTCACTCACGAGAAAGAGCGGCATCTGATTTGGACGCTACCTCTCGCTGGCGCTTTACTTCCGTTCGTCACCATTACCGTGCTCGCTATTGTGTATCTCCAGCCAAGCGCCATTGCAAACATGGCGAGCCGACCAGCGGCTATAATACCAGCCTTAATGGGTTCTGCTTACGGCCTTCTTTGGTGGTTGACCGGGGTGATTGCGCGACTGTCACGAACCTCAGGCGACTTATGATCAGGGCCGAATTACGCCGAATTTTCGTGCTCGCGGGTAGATCACCAGACCGTCGCGCCCGACCTCTCCAACCACGATGACGATCGTTCGTCGCGGATGAGGTCGATCATGCGAAAGCCTTCGCCATCACCGATGTCCTCATCTAGCGATCGATGCCCTCGCGGATTAGCATATGTATCGAACAGGCGACCGCGTATGCGCCTTGCGCCTTGCGCAAGCCTGTCGAGCGTTACGCGACCCTCCGCGACAGCAATCCACAGGTCCGAAATAGCATCATCTGTTAGGTCAGGCGCTAAGCTGCGTCCGATCGCGTCGGCAAGGCGCGCATAGAGCGGGTTCGATCTGGGTGTGATTGCAGGTGGCAGTCGTTTCGAACGTGCAATGAGGTTCCTGCGACCATCACTAGCTTTTCGACCTCGCAGCCGCCACGCCGGGAGGTTCATGCCCCTACGCCATTGCCACACACGAGAGCGTGAAACGCCTAGGTCCCGGCCAATCGAATAATCATCGAGGCCATCGGCGTACAACATCAGCGCGCGAGGACTTATGTCGGCGCTTAGTAAACTGTACGGTTTCCCATTAGGGTGACGCCCAATGCGAGTCTGTCGGCCTTGACGGCGAAGCTCTGGGTGTTCCCGCAGGATTGCGCGCCTCCAGTAGGTGAGCGTGTCAATGCAACATCGCAGCTCGCGAGCGATAACGGTCGGGCTTACATTGCGTTGTAAGAGCGCGCAGGCACGACGTTTCAGAGCGGGTGTGGCGGGCACGACATTTGGATTAGCTTTGATCGAACGGCCGGGTGGCAGATGAGAAGGCAAGTTTCGTGAACGCCTCCACCACTTGATCGAATATTTCGGTACTCCAAGTCGTTCTGCGATCAAATCGTCGGGTAAACCGGCCTCGTACAATTCACGCCGCGCTGTATCTTGCTCTGGTGTTATGCGGCGGCGGCCGGATGTTTTTGCGGTCGTAGAGCCTGTCCCCTCAGGGGAGCTGTCGGTGCGGTCACCTAGCACTTCACGCCTCCTGCCGAGTCGTAGACCCATGAGGATGATCCAGGCGACGCGGTAGGCGAGTCCAATGGTGTGAGTTGTGCTTTGCTCAGGCTAAGCTGCTCAATTTCAGAATAGCGCTGAACTGCTTGAGCGGCGCTTCGGCCTCGGTAGGTTGCCGCGATGATCGATGAAACTCTGTACTGGACCAAGATAGCTGCGATCGGACAGGTCGCGGGCGCAGTGGCAACATTCCTTGCAGCCTTTATAGCGTTATACCTCGCACGGTCTGAGCGTTTGATCCGATTGCGCATCCGAGCCAAATTCGGGCGCGTTGTCGACGCGAACGGCTCCACCCCCGTTGTCTTGGTCGAGGTGGAGAATATTGGCCTTCGAGCTGCGCGTGTTACATCTCTTGGATGGACAACCGGTCTTGCCAACCGCACCCGGCTGGCCCCGCGCTTTCTAAGACTGAAGTCGGTGCATCAAGTGTTAGAGTATGATTGGTATATTAACCGACAGCTGCCGTGGACGCTTGAGCCAGGTGAGGCCACCTCAACTGCGTTCCGGCGTGACCAATTTATCGACCGCATGTTAGAGAAGGGCGGTGTAAGTCTTTTCCGCGTCCTTCCGTGGCGATCGCGGGCTACACTGTTCCAGCATCGGGTTCGGATTGGCGTGAGCACGAGGCGTTCGGCCATGATTGGCAAAGTGGACAAAGCGGTTACCCGCGCCCTTGAAGATGGGTTTGCAAGAAATGCAGTCACATTTACGGGCGATGCTGATGATGCGCCCATCACAACTCAGTGACGTTATTTCTAACTTAGAGGCTGATATTGCGCCGCTCCATTTCGGCCCAAGCGATCTCACCTAATGCACCGCGGGGTTCCGCCTGGAAGATGTCGCCTAGGTCGAGCAGATCGTCGTCGCTGAGAGCAGTGATTGAAAGCTGGATCTCGGTAAGACGACGCGTAGCTTCCTCGTTGCGGCGAGCCAGCCGCTTCGTTCGTAGTTTGAGCATCGCGGCGCTGTAGCCGTTCCAAGGCGCAGAAGCACCAATTCGTGAAAGCCTGTCGGCCGCGCGTGCTGCCCGCCCTGTTATGTCCTCGCTAACAAGCAAACGCCGCATTGTAGGTGGCTGCGTCACGCCTGGTCGCGTGACTGTCGCGGGACAGTCTATGGACGGCCTAAGGACGCGGGGTGAAGCTTTGCCGTTGGAGCCATTATGCCGCCACAGTCTCACTAGCTAACTGGAGAACGCTCCTGCATCATGCTCAGGGGTAAGGAATATTTCGGGGCTGCTGGATGGGGGCAGAGTACACGATATTGGGGCTGCTAAGCTTGGAGCCGGGAAGCTGGGCTGACTGGTTCTCTGGGTCCATGTCGGCTCTGGCTGTGGCCGTTGCCTTAGCCGCCTATCCGATTAGCAATCATCAGCGGCGGGTAGCCGATCGCCAACGCGATAAGGAAATTGGCGCCGGCATTGGGTGGAAGGCTTTGCAGCTACTCAATCAAAGTAGTGACATCCAGCGTCATATTCAAAGTGGCTTGGAAAGCCGGCAGCTAATGTATCCCCCCAACATGAAGTTTCCCCTGGTTCGTCCGTTGGGATTACCCGATCGCAGGCCCCCCGAATTAAATCAGACAGAAATTGACTTACTGCTTAAAACCAAGTCCGCCGATCTGCTAATGGAACTTGACCTTTGTTTGAGGAGATACTCATCGATTGTCTATGCTCTAAACGAATACAAAGCTAGACATGAGTCACTATACGAATTGATGCCAACGCCAATCGGTCATGAGGGCATGACATTCACGCATAAGTTGACGCCAGAAGAGTCTTCTAGAATAACACCATACGCTTTGATGCTTGAGTCTCTCTTAGATAGCATCATCGCTTTAGTTGATGAAAATCTATCAAAGATTAACAGCGCTCTTGCCCGATACACAGTGGATATGGAGCGGCACTTTGGGGCTCCTCTGCTTAAATTCGAGATTGCTCCCAATTCTCCCGCATAACAGCGGTGAACGTGTGAAACGTTACAGTAACGGCGCGTAACGCGTTACGGGAACGCCGAAGAACGCAGTGTCACGCTCTGTCACGCAGCATCACAGTGACTCGCCGACAGGTTGCGAATAGCCTTACGCAGATCGCAGGCATCGCGTGACCGCGCACCATGCTTGTACGCATTACGGTTACCCGGTTGTGCGCCGCTTCCGGCCGCGCCGCCGTGCATCCGGCACCTTCTCTTTCCCTTCATCGCTGGCGACTGGCACGCTGCCCCCGAGCGGGTCGTAGCCAAGCAACGCGGGGCCTGATGCGCCCTGTGCATGGGGTTGTTCGTCACGTTGCGCATTTCCATAACCCCCGTGCATGTTCTCGATAAATACCGCCTGACCCTCTGGCCCGACGTGGATGTGACGAACCGTTTGCTCGCGTGGCTGGTGCATCTTCACCAAGGCTTCCAGCGTGGCGCGTGACTGCGCCTGAGCCTAAAGCGCCATTCGCATGTATATCTCGGTCGCGCCCAGATACTCGCCCGCGTTCGCGATCGACTTGGCCGCCATTTGCGTGAACAGCGTGTCCAGGGTTGTTGCCTGAGCGGTTAGCATGCGACTGACGATCGACAGATCACCGCCCGCCACCTCGCCACATAGGTCCTGCACCGCGTCGATGTGATCGCCCAAGCCACCGCGCTGAGCCAGGCCAGCAAAAGCTCCGGTAGACGCCGCACGAGACACGACACCATGCCGAGCCGCAGGTTCCAACTCGGTCCGCGCCAAAGTGTAGCCCGTCGTCTTCCCGGCGATCAGGTCGACGCTCATCGCATCCTTGGTTACGTGGTCAACGTCACTCGTCATCCCGTCTGACCTCCTCTTTTGCGCCAACCTGAAAGCCCGGTGTTCTCCCGGTGCAAGTGCACCGGCCGGCCCAGTGGGTAACTGGTTCCCCACCGCTTCCCCTTGCGGGTGGAATACAGTGGAATAGTCACGCCGCTTTCCGTTCGCCGGTCAGTTTGACGAGCGCTAGGCGCAGCGGAACAAACGCCGTTTCCGGCAGCGATTTGCCCGAGCGGAACCGAGACACGACGGAAGGTGCTACGCTCGACGCCTCGCAAATCCGCTTCTGTGCACCGTATGGCCCAGCACTCACGAACGATCGAAGCTCGTCGCGCAGACGGTCAAGGTCGCTTGCCGAAATTGGCCCGCCCGCGTTTTGGAGCTTAGATTGAAGTGTTCCAGCAGGTTTAGCCAGTGCCCCTGTAGTGGCTACGCTAGATGTGTGGAGGATTACACCACAGTCCATATCAACGGAGATTGGCCGTTTTTGCACGTTCCTCGTGGTGGTTTACTCCACAGGAACAGCGCGCGCATGGTTGGAATTACCGAGCAGCGTGGAGGATTGCTCCACAGGAATTGCCGTTCCCGTGGAGGTTTTCACCCCTCGACTTTTTTCTGACGCGTGGCGATCGAGTGCTAACCGACCTTCGCGCGCGCGTCGTGCCGGGTGCGTTCCTCGCACCACAGCTTCGCGGTATTCATGTGTTGCAGACTGCCCCGGCGCGTCGGTCCACGTCAGCCGCCAGCAGCGGGCCTTTGAGGGCTTGTCAGCAGAGGACGAGAAGGAGCCTTCTTCCGTCATCACGATAAACCCGGCGTCCATCAGCTCAGCAAACGCTGCCGACGCAGACTTGTGATCGGCAACCCCCATCCGGGCCGCAGCATCGCGCACGCTCAGGTAAAGCGAGCCGTTGTTGCGCTGGTTGTACATCATGGCAAATTCCACCAGCAGCGCCCGCCCGTTGGGCGAGAGCGAACGATAGGCGGCGGATCGGAGTAGATCATGGTCGAGGCGCGCGAACCTCGTCTTGAGCGGCTGTGAGCCTCGGTGGTTGCTGTCCTTACCCATGCTGCTTGTCCTGGCTGTCATCGGGCAGGCCGGTGATCCGACACCCGACGCGATCGGCCAGTGCGCGCGCGTACACCGCGGCGTCTGCTGGCTCGTCAAACACACGACGATGGGCGACGCCGTAATGACGCAGCCCCATGCCGTTGGTCGCTAGAAAGACCTCGCAGCCCCCGCCCAGCACGAACACCAGACGGAAGCGCGAAAGATCAATCACGTTCATGTTGTGCCTTCCTCGGTACGGACAGGACCGAATTGCGGGAGAACCCACACCATCGCGCGCTTGCGGCTGGACGGGTTGACCCGACGCTTACCGCTGTCCACGATCTGCCCCTTGGCTTTCAGTTCGGAAAACCGGGGCTGTAGGCTGGTGCGATCCTGCCCGGTTATGTCGCACGCTTCCTCGGGTGTGATGCCTTGCGCGCCGCGTGCCGCGACCAACTCGCGGACGAGGTTTTGCAGCCGCCCCAACTTAGGAGCCATTGCTGCCGCAGCTTCGCGGCCGGTTTCGCTTTCGCCCTTCCATCCGGGCAGATCAGGATAAGTCTCGTGGCTCATGCGTCGCCTCCCAGTTCGAGTGCGGGGAGGCCCGCTTTCTCAATGAGCTTTCCGAACCAGCGTTGCTGCTTCTCGGTGAGTGCCTGGGTAGGATCGACGGCGAGTTGGCCGCAGAACGATCCGCCTTTCAGTGTAAGCGGAGTGGTGCCGGCGCGGTGCGCTTCCAGCAGCGCCCATGCGGTGCGCTCAATTGCTTCGTTATCTCTCATGCTGATGCCCTCGCAGTAGGGAGAGCACCACGGATGCGACCGGCCCGGAGAGGTGAAACCTTCCTGCGAGATATTGCGATTGGGCCTGAAACTCGGTAGTCGCTGTGGTGCTGATGCAATGTGATTTGTGGGAACCCCGCTTGCCGATCCGACTCGGTGCGCGGGGTTTTCGCTTTTCTAGGGTGCGATCACCCTCGCAGGCGCGCACGCCTCATGCCGCCGCTTGGTAATCAGGCAGGCTCGACAGATAGCGCAGCAGTTCGTCGCGCATGATGAAGGTGCGGCGCCCATGCTTCTTAGCACGCAGGTCGCCCCGCTTCATGGCTAGGTAAAGCTCGCTGCGTGAGATCGGACTAGCTGCCACCGCTTGTTCAACAGACAAGGCGAGGGCGTCCCTGACAACATCTGTCACAGGCTCATTCCTTTGTGATGATGGATTGCCCCGAGGTCGGCAGAGCAAAAAAAAGCCCCACCGCGGAGCGGCAGGGCTGGTGAGTAATCGTACTAGACCGGTCGACCTTCCGGCCGGATCATCGGAGCATTAAAAAGCCCGCTAAGACTGTCAAAGTCTCGCGGGCACGTCTTTCCGACGTTGGTGATTTACCATATCTTTTGTTCCGCGCAAGTCCCTCCGTACCTACAGGGACACTATTTTCGATGGTGGCACGATCCCTAACCCGGAAGCCGCTGCTCGCACAGTGTCGGCAACGTAGGACGGCGATAGGTGCGCGTAGTGTTTGCGGGTTATCCGCTCGTCGGCATGGCCAAGAGCTTCCGCAATCACGGGGATGGGTACGCCCTTGAGTGCCAGCCTTGCGCCGAACGTGCGCCGCAAGTCGTGAAACGTGGCGCGCCTCACCTTCGCATTGCGGCACGCTTTCGCCATCGGTCGCGATTGCTGGCTATGCGTCCACGGCTTCCCATCCGGCCGCGGGAAGATCGGTGCATCTGCTTCTTTGCCCGCGGTCATTTGCTCAAGCAGGGCCACGCCTTCGCTATCGAGGTAAATGGCGCGGGGCTGCGCGCTCTTTGTCTCAGCGACCCAGAGCGTCTTCGACTGCCGTTCGTAGTCACCAGCACGAGCGCGGCACAGCTCACCGTATCGTCCACCCGTAAGAAGTGCCGCCTGGGTGATCGGCTTGAAGTCCGCTTGCATGGCGTTGACAATCGAGCGGGCTTCCGCGTCATTGAGAAACCGGCGACGGGCTACGTCGACATTCTCGAACGGCGCGACCACCCGCCATTCCTCTACCGGCAAACCAGCCCGATCATCCGCCGCCCGGTTCAGCGCAGCTTTCAACACGGTAAGGTCACGGTTCGCGGTCGAGCGCCGCTTGCGTACCGCGTCAGCGTCGTCGGCGTCGAAGGTCTGCAACTTTTGTTCTTTGCCCTTGAGCGTGCGACGGCGCAGCGGAGCCTTGGCGCGGTCGCGGTGCCAGTCTCGCACCTGCTTCCGCTTCAAGTCGGCAACCTCAATGTGGCCGAGGGCAGGGCGGATCAGTGCCTCAACCCGATACCGGGCGGATTGCACATCCTTGCCGGTGAAGTTCTCTAGGTACTCGTCCAGCGCGTCGCCCACCGTGAACGGGCCTACCTTCTTGCCGCCGCGGGCCAGCTTGTCGAACCAGTCCCGCGCCGCGTCCTGCGCCTGCCGATAGCTCAGCACCCGCTCGCCATCCGCGTCGGTGTTGTCGTCGGCCTCTCCTAGCGTCGTCTTGCTGTAGCCACCGGCTGCACCCGGCTTCCTCCATCGAGCCACCCACTTACCGACCCGAGCGCCGCGGTAGTACCCAAGGTGCGCGCCCTCGTTGATGGTGCGCCAGTATGGTTCGGAGCGGGGCGACAGCTTCTCACGGGCTGCACGGGTTTCCATGCGGTGATCGCGAACGGTTCTACCCATGTTTTCGCCTTCGGTAATATCTCGGCTATATACATAGGCGGACGCCATCGGACGAGCAACGACGGTATTCCGCCATTTACGAGGGCGAGAGGGTGTCCGTAAACGTCCGGTGTTGTCCCAATGTTCTCGCGTTGCCGCCCTTTCACGGCTGAAGCACGGGTTCGATTCCCGTAGGGGTCACCAAGCTAAGTTTTTCAATGGCTTAGATGGTGTCTGCGCGGCGAAGTCTCGCACTGAAATCTCACACTTTCGTGTGAACTTAGCGTTCATCGGCCTGACAGCGGCAGGATGATCGCGTTTGCGAGCGAGGCTGAGTGAGTGGGTGACGGCGTCGAGCATACAACCGTCACCTCAAGCTCATTGCGGGTAAGAAACTTATAGTTGGCGCTCGATTTCGTCTAAGAGATCGTTTTTGTCTTCGACTAGCTGTGCGGCATTCACTTTTTGATTCACTAAAATGTTTGCAATTTTGCTGTGTAGCATCGCTGCAAGATCAATGTTACCCGGAGGTATAAAACGCATGCCGAAAGCGGCGGCAAGTCCGGTCGAAGTCATAACAACTAAGCCGGTGAGAAAACTACTTAAGGACTTTCTCCACCAGTCTGGTCCCTGCCAAATCAGAAATTGTCCCCAAAGGCTACCTAAAACCAGAAGAACCCATATTGTGATGGTTAGTAGCCATGCCTGGCGGGCAGAACTTGAGATAATAGCCGTTGCGCGTTGCGACATACGAAGTTGTGCAGCCATTTCTGTCTCTAATAAGCTCTCCTGAACCTTCCGGTGAGCAGCCTCAGCTAACGCTTTTTCGCTCGCGAGCTTCGTGGCGTGCTGATGCAACTCTCTGGCCTTTTCAGCTTGCTCTTCCAGTTCAGTCTTAAGAAGCGCTGCGGCTTCATCTGATTTCCTTCTTTCATCATCACGTCCCTTGGCTTCGGCACTTGAGGTGAGCGCGCGCAAGAGTTCTTCCGAGTTTGCGCCGTCAAGCACATCGGCGCTACCCGCCGTAGCTACCACCAAGTCAAGAACAGCCTGATGGGAGAGCATCAACGCCTCAGACGCCTTGCCCTCTTGAATCTCTTTCAACCGTTTTTCTGCCTTGCGTAGCAAGGTTCCGTTAGTTGCCAAAATTCGATCACACGCGGATATCAGGTGCACTTGAGGCAGATTTGGATCAACGTCTGATCCGTATCGCATCCAAGTTATTGCGGCGAGCGTTTTTGTTTCGATTACGGGACCAACTGCAAACTGAGGCTGGGATAAACTCTCCTTGATAAAGCGTCCCGAGAACCGGGTAAACATTGAGTTTCTTGCAACCAATATAAAGGAGGTGTCAAAAATCTCTGATGAGACTTTGCCCTGCCGTCGGCGCATGATGTATCCGATTGACATCGCATCCCGATCACGCTGAGCTGTTTTATATTGATCGTGCCAACTCGCCTTATTCCGAAACTCATCAATAAGACTATCTTCAAAATAACTCTTATACCTTATGTCGCGTCTGTCGAATTGAAGAAGCTCAATTCCGTCTGCTTTAACATATTGATCTGGCTGGCGAGCTACTGCTTGAACCTTTCGTATGAGAGCAGGATTCTCACGTATGGCGTCACCCGTAAGACCGAAGCGCTGGGTTGGGGATCGATCTAATATCGTATTTAGTGTCTCAGAAAGCTCTTCAAGGCAGTGTTGAAGCGTCGCAAATCGCCCACCGTGCTTTTTCAGGATTGAAATAAGCTTGATAATGCTTTCTTGGCGCTGCGGACCGCTTAATCCAAGCACATCTAATAGCACAGGAGAGTCTAATACAAAGACAGTATCAAACTTCTGGAATTTAGAGCCAGTAGGCTTTTGGACCTCCTCCAGAAACTCTATTGCAAGTCCCAGCTCGGTTAGGCTAGCGATGTCTTGGAGTTCCGAGCGGTTGTTTCGTGCAAGCCATTTCGTGAAGGCGGCGAACTCGACGTTCAAGCTCTTGTCTACTTTGCTGAACCGTTCTGGTTCATCCATCGTTGCAAAGCGAATGGAAGCCTTGGCACCCCTGAGAACCTTTTCTGCCTCAGCCGCGACCTCAGCCTTTTCCAAGCCGTCAAGCGATGTGGTCCATCGAAACATCTGCCATTGAAATTGATCAAAGGTGATTGAGATATTTAGAAGAGGTGCATGTATCGAAAGATAATCGTTAAATCCACTGTAAAGCCTTTTGAGTTTCACAGAACTAGCCTCTTCGGCTTCAACTTGGTCTATGTTTAGCAGTTCCAGTGGAACGCGATAGGCAGACCTATTATGGCCTGCGCGCTCTTCAACAAGCCAGCCAAGCGTTGCAAGCTGAGGTATAAAAGCTTCAAAGGCATGCTCTGTAAAAGCATCGCCCAAGATGGTTTTCAGTGACGCGACCGCAGTCGCTACGTTCAAGAGCTGACCTCGTTGACTCTCAAGGGCAATGGCAAATAGAGGCGCGATCGCTCTAATCGGACCTTCATTAGTCCTTTTCGCTTCCTCGACTGCTGCCATAAAAAGAAGCGCAGATCGTGGGATCGGGTAGGACTCAATATCTGCCATCTATGTTCCTTGCTTGGTTGCCTTGGCTGACACGCGTTTCATAATAATTGCGAGTTGACGATTCAGCACGCGACCGAGCTGCGCGAAGTTGCATGTAAATCATCAACCTTAGATTTAGCGGCACCGAAGATGGCGTAGCAAGCCCCTCACGAAGTTCGTCATCCCGCATTTAAGGGGAGCGGCTTTCACTCTGGTGATCACGACGAACTGCCCGAAAGCAGGTGCTATCTGAGGACCCGCGCGGGTCCGAACGTGTGTGAAGCGACTTTTTACGAAGTGCCAAGCCTTGCTCAGATGAGTAAATGACGCCATTTGTCGGTCGCGGTCTGGCAAAATCCAGCCGTGGGGGCTGGTAATCCTCTCTGCTACGTTGGCTGGTCATACGTTTTGTGGCCGGGCAGCGGGCGCGCATGTCCAAGGCTTACAGCCCAAAGGCGTCCGCGCCTTTGCGCCAACGTGCAAGGATTACCATGCCCGGCTTTAAGCCGGGGCACGCCTCCAACTAAGGGAGGCTACATGGCAGCTTTTTTTCTACGATCCGCTGTTTCGATTCTTGCGTCTGTTGCCGCCTTAGGCGCGTCTATCGTTGCAGCCGATAGCCTTCCCGAGCTTTTGAAGCGTCCTGTCCGTGGCACCTACGACAGCGCCAAGACCGCTCTCGGGCTTGAACATTGCATCGGCAGCGCTGTTAGCGACTGGGGTTTTCCAAGCATCCTGCACGGTGATCGCGTAACCGACCTTTGGTCCGGCAAGCCTTATGCAATCCGTATCGAGGACAACGGGCAAACCCGGAGGGTCAGCTTTACTGCGACAGCCGCATATAACGACCGGGTTGCAAAGGCGATTGGAGGCTGCCTGTGAAGCGGCTTGGCATGATCCTATGGATCGGCGGCATCGCCCTTGCTGGTTATGCCTTCTTCGTCTTCGATCCAAGTGTAAGCGCCGCGCCATTTGGATACGGTCGTCTGATTAACGCTGACCTCCAACAGCGACAGATGATGATTCTCGTTGCGGGTTGCGCCTTGTTCGTTGTCGGCGCTGTCATGCACGCGATCGGCAATGGCAGGGCACCGGCTGATAGATCACCCGCCATATTGGAAGCCTACAAAGATGGGGTGAAGCGACGGGAACCAATCTGTAATGGCGCCGCCGCTGCCCTTGATGATGAAGTTGCAGCGCAGGAAGCAGATAGCCGAGCCTTCATGGCTCGCCAGCACCGGTAGGATGGCACACAAGTTCTAGCTTCTTAGCGGGGCCATCTGACCAACCGACTTATGGCTCATAAGATAGGTTTGACTCATTAGAGCCGTTAGCTCATAAACTTTCATATCTTATGAGCGAGTCGGAAGCCGTTATGAGCCGCATTGCATATTACCGGGTGTCCACCGCCGATCAGTCGATCGAAGCGCAGCGTCAGGCGTTGGGCGGTGGCTTCGACAAAGAGTTTTCTGACGAAGGCGTATCGGGCGCGATCCTCGCGGCTGATCGTCCCGGCTTCGGAGCCTTGCTCTCTTATGTCCGGGAGGGCGACACGATCTGCGTCTATGCGATTGACCGCCTCGGCCGCGATGCCCTCGACGTTCAGAGCGTCATTCGCAAACTGCTAGACAAGGGTGTCACGGTCGATGTTCGGGGCCTTGGCCCTATCGGTCGCGGCGTAGGCGAGCTTGTCGTCGCTGTGCTGGCACAGATGGCGGATATGGAGCGTGCAAGGATCAAGGAACGATGTGACGCGGGCCGTGCCGCCGCAAAGGCTTCCTTGGCGCTTACCGGAAAAACTCATCGGGGTAAGGTTAGTCTTGGCCGACCGGTCGCCAAAGACCGCGAAGAGGTCCTTGCATGGCGTCGGGAAAACAGTGCCAGCATCGCGAAGACCGCAACCCAATTTGGTATCTCGACGGCTACCGTTAAGCGCTACTGCTCGGCAGCATGACCGCGCGCTTTCGCAAACCCTTTCGCGCCATGCCGATTAAAGAGGGCAAGGTGTATCGGCGTAAGCGTCGATATGCCCGCGCTGAGCGTATCGGCGTTTCAGTGGTTGTTCTTGCCGCCGCCGCCGCGATTGGCACTGGCATCGGCTTGACGCCTTCCCTCGGCTTTCCGTCGTTGGGTCCTGGCTACAGTAACACAGTAAGCGGATGCGCGGTCACGGACGGCGATACGATCCGCTGTAATGGTGAACGCATCCGCTTGTTAGGGATCGATGCACCCGAATTGCCGGGTCACTGCCGAACTGGTCGCAATTGCGCGCCCGGTGACGGCTACGCTTCAAAGCGCTCGCTAGACGATGCCATGATTGGCACAATCCATATCAGCCGGGTCGGCGAGGATCACTACGGACGAACGCTTGCCATATTGTCGAGTGAACGCGGCGATCTGTCGTGTTGGCAACTTCAACACGGCGAAGCGGTTTACAAACCTCAATGGGATGATGGGCGACGGCTTGCCGGTATCTGTTCGAAGGCTGCTCTACTCTCCTACTAGCAGTTAGCTCGACCGGTGAGCTAGCACCGTCAACGCATATCCTATTCAAAATGGCTCTTTATTGCCTCCAAACCGGTGCGAATGTGTCACCGTTGACGTGATGATTTTCTTTTTTCATATTCGCTTCATCATCCGGGATAGGAAGATAAGCGATGGCCGAAGGCTATAATTTCGAAAAATTCAAAGCAGCAATTCTCGGCCTAAGCGAGTCTAGCGATTGGGACACTGCAAAAGCTGAATGGCAACTTCATATGGTTTATGAAGACCCATCAGACAGGGCTTGCGAATGCGAGCACTCACCTATTCATCAGATTTGCGTCATAAAAAACGGCAAAAATGCTAACACAACAGAAGTTGGCAACGTATGCGTTCAAAAATTCCTACGCATTATGTCTAACAGGATTTTTGCCGTTATACGTCGTCTTAAGTGGGATATAAATAAATCGCTCAATCCTAAAGCCCTCGAATTGTTTGAAGACCGGAATGTTATAACTTTTGCCGAAAGACAGGACTATCTTCGATACTGGCGCAAGAGAACGTCGATGAGCGACGATCAAAAGGCACAGAAGCTTTCTATCAATCAACGTGTATTAGAATACGTAGAGCGAGAGACCGCATCTATGATAGCAAAATCTAAAGCATTACTCGGAAACTGATCGATAATTCATCGGGGCGATCTCGTTCCGCGGAACTTGCGGCGTAGCCAGCGATAGACCGTGCCACACTCATAGATGAACACCGCCACCATCGTTGCGATCGTCATCGCGTTCATGAAGGTGGCGATGATCCTAAACATCGTCAGGCCGGTTTCGCGCCAGCGGTCCCACACTTGGCGATCTTGCCCTTGGCGTCTTTGCAGCGCGTCGGCTTCGCAGGTGCCTTGTCCGGGCATTTAACAAACTTGCCCTTTGCATCCCGACAGGGGGCAGCAAGCGCGGGCGTAGCTACCATCGTCAGGGCTGCCGCAGCGAACATCAGATTACGAACCACCGCATCCTCCGGGCCGAATGAGTCGGCGACGGCAGCGTATCGCGTTTCCATCCGGGATCAACGCAGCTTGCGAATCGTTCCTCCTTTGTTCCATATGCCTGATGCGAGGGACAGGAGTTGGATCGATGCACCACGACACGCTGCTACGCGCCGCCGCTAAGGCAATTTACGAAGAGGTTTACCCCTCTGACGATTGGTCGCCGCTGCCGTTTGAGGATGCCGAACGATACGGCACGATCCACTACAGACAGGCCGTAGGAGCCGCACAGAGGGCCAAGGCCGTGCTGTCAGACGACGAGGTGCAATTGCTCCTGTCCGTTGTCCTGTGATGCCCGATGGCAGAGGATGCTGCCTATGATCATATCAACCGCAAGCTGCGCAATCTCGAACACTGCGCCCTGCATCGTGGGACGATCACTGTCACATGCAAGCAGTGCCAGCGCATCCGCCGCTTTGACGCGGTAGCCCTGTGGTGGCTTTTCCAGCGGCGGGGATGGGATGACGGGCTACCGGATGCCGCAAGGCGGTTTCGCTGCTCTAGCTGCCCTAAAACGGGCCGCAGGGGTATTGTAGACTGGCAGATTACGCGGGATCGTGCCGACGATGACCAGCCGCCCTTTCCCGATGAATCAACATGGAAGCGGCTGGTTGCGCGTTATCGGTCGTAGCGCTTCGTGTGATCGGCCATAAAGTAGTTGTTTAATACCATTCGTCGCAACGGGCCTGTGCCTCCATATTGTCGCTAGCAACGAAAGGCGTTCCCACTTCTGCGTCCCAAGCCTTGGCCTTCTCTCGTTCGAAGATAGCTTCGTCGTAACTCTTATATGGCCCTTTACATACCCAACGCCCAGCTGGACGGGGATGGGTCTGCCTAAAGCAGAAGTAGTGGCGATCAGGCTCGCTCATTTGCTGTTCCCGTCGTGCGGCGCGTTTGACCATGCCAGCTTAACGCAATGTGCAACCTCTACAATCTCAAAGCCTCCGCCCATGACATTGCCGCGGCTTTCGGGGCCGCAGACGCGCTAGGAGCAGCCTTAGAGAAGGATTATGTGTCGCCGGGGCGTCAGGGCCTTGTCGTCACGCGAGCGGCGGCGGACAGGCAGCTACAGGCTATGCGCTGGGGCTTTCCTCCACCCCAAGGCGTCCGCAATCCTGTCGTCAATGTCCGCAACCACAGCAGCCCGTTCTGGCGCTCCGCACTGGCAAACCCGGAACGCCGTTGCCTTGTGCCTGCCACCAGCTTTCAGGAATGGAGCGTCGATCCTGACCCGGCGACAGGGAAGAAGAAGCCGCATTGGTTTTCCGTCCCGTCCCGTCCGATCTTTGCCTTTGCTGGGGTATGGCGACCTACTAGCGACGGTGCCGCATATGCCTTTCTCACGACGGGCTACGAAGGCGATCCTTCAACGCATTTGGTCGGTGCGATCCATCCGAAGGCGATGCCCGTCATCCTGCATGACGGCGACTACGAAAAGTGGTTACAGGCCCAGTCGAGGACGCTTTGACTTTGGCTACGGCTTATCCGTCGCAGTTGATGGCCTCGAAATCTTAATCAAACATAGTAGGGTAGGAAGTCTTACCTATATGCGGAATAGTTGGTAGGGCTGCTTTTACAGCCGAGCCAAACTTTTTCCGGGAAGCTCACATTAGTTTATAAAGTTATAGATATTTGCACTAAAAGCCTAGTTTGCTCCAGGAGACTGGAAATTATACTGCACTTGACAGCTAAAGTCCGACAAATACTCATGTTTTGATTTAGATATGTTAAAATTTGTAATGCCTATTTATGTTTATTTGAATAGTAGATTAGTTAAAATTCAGTGACTTTTAAATTCAACGGGCTCCCCGTAGGGGATGGCCTTTACCTTTCCAGAGAAGAATATCCCCCTGCACCACGCAGAGGCTACAAGTGATCTTTGTAGTCCAGTGCATAGTGCAGGAGATACGGCGTTTCCGTCGAAGTGGTGAGGAATGCTAGCTGACTAAGCAGATCGGCGGAGTCCGTTTTCCGATCCATCATATTCCTTATCCGTCACCTTCCGGTGACACTCGGTTACCCATGAAGGGCGCACCCCAGCATCGCTCAAACCATCTACTCCGCCGGGGCAGGGAGTTGCATCAAGGCAGCGCTCCCATCTTTTAACGTGTCCATTTGAAGTCGCACGCCACAGGCGGACTTCGGGCGACGACCGGACACTGTTGCCCGATGTTCCCTGCGCGCCCCACGCGCTCATAGTGCCGGTCTAGAGTCCCGGTATCACCGCTAAATACAAATGTGGGGTATGGTCGTGGCTGGTCAGAGCCAATATTGCTTATTGTATCATAGATCCAATTGCAAACAATGCTGTCTAACTTTTGTATGCTTATTGTTTAAACATGCGGTCTAGAGCTATATTCGTAATCAAATCATCTTCTAGCACTTTTATTATATCCGTAACATAAAGACGGATTGTTTTCATAAACTCCGCACTTTTCTTGTCGGGGTTAAACATCTCAAATGACGCGATTTCACGCTTTACCCAATCAAGCTTTGCAAGCATTTCTTCTTTATCCATTATATACTTTATTTTCAGACGCCTTGGCGGTGTCAAAAAACGTATATTCCCCCTCATTCGTCACGTAAACCGCTACTAATTCATCTAATATCATGCATAATGTCTCGGTTTACTTACGGCATTTATAATTTTCAAATCGCCGTAGTTACAGCAGCGAACTACTGGATAGGTTTCCTCGATGGTGACCTCGCCGATATATCGTTCGTCAAGCTCGCTTTGGGAGTGACCAACGATTTCATTGACGATGATGGGAGGCACCTTGTTCGCAGCTGCAAGCATCGCTTTGAATGCGCCACGTAGAGAGTGAAACGTAACCTCACGACGAACGTCGGGGGGCAGCTTGTCGCCGAGCGTGGCCGGGATGACCTGCCGATTAAACGCCCTGATCACGCCCGAGTTGGACCATGCCGGGTAATCGTTCTCGCCGCCGCCCTTGCGCTTGCGAGCTGTCCAATCAGGGAAAACACGATCATGCCCACTGTTGCGAATGCGCTCGACATAATTTGCAAAGCCGAGTTCCGCTAAGGCATCAAGGATCGGAACACACCTCATCCGCTTGCTCTTCGTCCGCCGATACTCGTTGTTGCGGATGATGAAATGCGGGTGAGGGCCGTCCAGCACGACCTCATTGAGCTTTAATCCGCCAAGCTCCCCAGCCCGACAACCTGTGAACAGGGCGACGATTGGCACCCAATATTCTGCACCGTCGAGACGGTGGTCGCCCGGGTTGTAAATATCGGTGGCAGATGCGCAGCCGGTAAACCAAGGGTGAGACAAGACCGCGTTGATTTCGCTTACCTGTAACCGGCGCTTGGCTGGCATAACTGCAATGTCCGTCTGTTTTGTGTAGGCACTAACCTTGATACCGGAGAGCACATTTTCACCTTCGAAGACGCCGCGATCCCGCGCGTGGTTGACGGCTCGGGCAAGAAGCCGGACCCTCTTGCCGATGCTTTGCGCGGACAGGTGGCGCACGATACTACCGACCGTCTTGCCGCCGACCTTTTGGTTCGACAGATGCTCGATGAAGCGGTGCGCGTCGTCGCGGGTAACAGCCGCAAGGGCCTTTCGTCCGACAACCTGTTCAAATTGGCGAAGCGCGAGTCGCGTTTCCGAGACGGCTTTTACCGGGGGCCGTCGCGCTTCAAGATAGCGACTTACTGCATCAGCAAGTGTCAGCGGATTTGCCGGTTTAAGGGGAGCTACAGCGGCACCAAGGATCGGCAGCGCCTCACCCTGCCCGAGGGCAGAAATTCGCTTGTAGCCCTGCTCTAATCCACTTCTGACGGCACCAATGATCGCTCCACGCAGTTCGCTGCCTTCGGGCGCGAAAAACTGATGCTCGGCAATCAAATTGTCTGCCTCGACCATAGGCTGCATCACAATTGCATCGCAGTCAGCTTCGCGCGATCGTATCGCCGACCGAATAGCTTCGGCGTCGAGTTCGAGGTCACTTTCTTGCCGTGCTAGGTCGGCGGCGGCAGCAGCATCGACATTTGCGCGACGGTGAAGCGTCTCGAAGGGATCGGCAGTTAGCTGCGCATAGTGCTCCGCAATCGCAGCAAGGTCATGATCCGTGACGATCCGGGTCGGAGTCGAACGAGTTTGTTCAATCCGCACAACCTGACACGGCTCAATCAGTCGCTCAAACTCGCGATCAATCGCTTCGTAGGCAAGCATCGCCTCCTGCCTTTGCTTGGTGCGCAGGGAGCGGCGGAATAGCGGGCGGCTATGGAAACGAGCTTCATATAGGTCGCGGTCCTGACGGACGCGAAGGGGCACACGGCGTTCATACTGAAACACGCCGTCACGGTCACGAATGTAGGGGAACGTTGCAGTCATAAATCCTTCGATGGTTGAGCAATGACTCACAGTGGAGTCACACACATCATCCCGAAAAACCGAAGGATCACAACGTCTAGTGCCGTATCAACCTGCTAGACAAGCTGGTCTATTTCTCCCGTAGGGGTCACCAACTGCGTAAACGCGGATTGGTGCATGTGCGTTGTCCAGATTGTCGTGGCAGGGACGAGCGGGAAGAAAACGCTCGAACATCACCTATTTGGTGTGAGGCCTTGTTGGCTAAATACCGTCATGTTCGGTGCTGGCCGATCGCATCCACGCGCCGAAACACAGCGGCCGCGCCCGTCGGCGCGGCCACTCTCGTTCAGCGCTTCAGGCGGGCCTTGCGCGCGGCGTAGCGGGCGTCGCGCGCTGCCTTCATCTCTGCCTCGGTCGGTACCTTGCGCATCTTCTGCTTGGCTTCCTCGGCCAGACGCGCTTCCTCGGCGGCCGCTTCGCG
>CAJYHD010000144.1 GCA_913773715.1 uncultured Sphingobium sp. | reverse complement strand
GCGCTCTCTGCGGCAACAGAACCGCGCCCCAAGATTCCACTCTTAATCGGGCCACCGAGCGACGCCATTCCAAGGATCGTCACGCCGGCCGCCACGAACAGCGACGCGTGACTTTGATTCGTCTGATTTTGCTCACTTTCCAGCGAGTGGCCGCCGATCATTGCCAGACCGCGTTGGCCGAGATGCGTGACCGCTGCCCCGATCATCCGATCGGCCCCTGTCTGCGACAGACCTTGGACAACAACCTTGTCGAGGACATAGGACGCGAGGGCGCCGACTGGTCCTCCCTTCAAAGCGCCGAGGACAAAATCGGCACCGGCGCGTAGGTTCTCCGGGATACTTTCGTAAAGCTGCTGCGCGCCGATCAGCGTACCGGCGACACGATCGCCAAATGTCGCACGACCGTTTTCTACTCGCTCTTCGCCCGGACCTGATGCCGATAACGCCTGACTTTTAGTCTGCGCATCTGCTTCGGCGAAACGGAGCAGGTCCTTTCCATTGCGCAGATCGATCCCGGCGGCCTTGGCCTGCATGACAATGCTCTTTTCCCTGAGCATCGTCCTCTCGAACCCTTCCGAGGAAATGACCGCGTTGATCGCTGCAGCACCTGCCCCACGCCGCCGGCCGGCACGCGCTGCATCCTTTCGCGCAAGCTCGACATACGCTTCGTTGCTGCCCTCCGCCGCGGCGAAGCGGCTGGTCGTAGACCCGCCTTTCAATCGCGACACCGTCAGATTGCCGATCGTATTTCCGATCACATCGGGCAACACCGCCAGCACATTGTCGCCAAAACTCGTGCCCTCGACGATGCTGCGGACGCCCGCGCCTGCAATGGCGCCCGCGGCGCCGGACAGCGTCGTGTTTGCGATGTTCGCGAACGATCGGTTGTCCGAGAAGGGTTTTACGCCCAGAGCGCGTCCGAGCGTACCCGTTACGCCGCCCACGACACCACCGACCGCGACACCGGCCCAGTCGAACTTGGATTGCAATTTCGTGGCGACCGCAATGCCTTGAGTCGCCGCGTTGCCGAGCGCACCGTGCACCACGTCGTTGCCGATCTTCGCAAGGCCGGTCGCATTCGCACCGAAGGCGTTAACGCCCTGCAAAGCACCGCCGACGCCGCCGCCGATCGCGGCTAGTGCGACACCCTTCCAACTGAACTGGTCCTGGATGCCGCTCGCCACCCCGAACGCCTGACTCGCGACCGATCCCGCCACACCAGCTGCCGCCCCGCCGAGTACCGGTCCCATCGCGGCCGTCAATGTGCCCGACGTCGCCACCGTCACCGCGACCGCGATGGCGACCAGCAGGATCTGGCCGAAGGCGCCGCATTTGTTGCGGCGGCCGCCGGTAGCCTGGGGTTGCGGATTGGTGGGGCTGGTGTCGCCGATGACTTCCGCAGGGTCGAACGGCTTCAACGTGCCCGCCGCGCGGCCGGAGCGCTGGACGCCTGCAGGAATCGTCAGCGATTGTCCGGCTGCAAGCGACGACGCGCCCGACAGGCCGTTGGCGGAGGCGAGCTTGTACCACAGGCTGGCGTCACCCCAGAGCGCGGCGGCGATGCCCGCCAGCGTGTCGCCGCTGCGCACCGTGTAGCTGCCGCCGCCGGCGCCCTGGGCGTAGCTGGTGATCTGCGTCACCTGCCCGTCGAAGTCGGCACGCTGCTGGCCGTAGCTCGCGCCGCCGCGGAACGGGCCTGTGCCCGGCGCCTGGGTGCGGGCCGCGACCGAGGTCTGATAGTCGGTGTCGAGCGTGCCGTTGTTGCCGACATAGCCCATCTGGCGCCCGTCGAAGCGATACCACACCTCGTGCGGCGCGCCGCTCGCGCCTGCCGACACGCTCTCGTCGCGGCGGATCGTCTGGCCGAGCATGTCGTTGGTGAAGCTGATGCTATGCGGGCGACCGTCGGCGACGGTGACGGCGTTGAGCACGCCCCCGGCGCCATAGCCGTAGTAGCTATTGTACGCCTGCCCTTGCGCGGTGGTGTGGCTGATCTGGCTGGTGACCGCACCGCCGTACCAGGCATACGCGTTGGTCGTCGTCGACTGGCCCTGATACTGGCCGCCACGCCAGTTGGACGTCGTCAGCGTGACCGGCTGGCCCATCGCCCAGGACGCGCCGGTGCCGTAGTCGGTGGAGGTCACCGTCTGGATCGTGTCGTTGCCCTGGCGCTGGTCGACGACCTCGTACGTCGCCTGGCCGAGCCGGTTGAGCGTGACCCGCCGGTCGTACGCCACCCCGCTGCCGTTCCACGCCCAGTCCTGCTGACGGATCAGACGCCCCAGACCATCGTAGCTGTAGGTCCGCGGTCTTTCACGTTGCGCGGCCAGTCCGCACCGGCGACTGGGGATGTTCACCCGCAACAGCTACGAGGCCGACCGACTCAACGGATAGACGGTCGGGGTGATCGCGATCGACCCTGGAGGTTCAAACATGCCGGAGCGAAGATAGACAGCGCGAGATGCTCTCACTCGGCCACCTCGCCAACCGTCCTATTCGCCCCGATTGGATTCGCATCATCTATTCCGACCAAGGATCGACGTACGATCCGGTGCTCAAACATCTCAAAGCGTTCCGCGCCAACATCGTCGATGTCCGCTCGATCTAATGTGAAGATCAGCGGCGACATGATCGGCGCGATTTTCTATACAGACAGCCGCGCCACCCTCACCGAAGCCCTCGGCCTCCGCGATGACGTAAAGATTGGCGCGATCGAGGAAATCATCACGCGCGTGGCTGGCATTGATCTTGGCGGGTGAAATCGCGAACTGCCAACCATCGCCATCGTTAAATTCAAGTCGTCGTCCCTGCCGCAGCTTCCAAGAACGCACGGGCCGTTCCCGCCTCGACCGCCCTTGCCAGATCGCGACCGAAAGCACGCATTGCCGCTTCCCATTCGGCCATCGGCGCTAGCGTAGGCAGCGGACAGTGCTGCATCCGCTCACAGCGATTGAGTGCCTCGGCATCACAGCCAAGCCACGCATTCAAAATCGCGAGCATCGTCATGTTATTGGTCGTATCTGGCATTGCCGCAGCCTCTGCCTCACACAGAGCCAGCGCTTCGGCTATGTCAAGCGGCTTGCGGATATCGGGGCGGAACTGCTGCTCCATTGCGGTCAACGTGGCCCCGAACTTGCGTTCATGCCAGCGATGCTCGACTTCGCGATGTTTCACGTCAAGCATCTGAGGCAACATCCGGATGAACGCCTCTGGCAGTACTAGTGACCTAATACCATGCGTTGGTCGGTATGAGGCCGAACTCATTTTCTGAAACCAGATCATTTGCTGGATGGGGCCTTCGCGGCGAACGAACGCAGTCCCATCGACGAACATCACCCAATCCGGGAATTTAGCCGCATATTGCGCGACCACCTCTTTGAGTTGCGCCTTAGTAATCGGCGTGTATTTCTTCAGCAAAGCGGCTTGCTTGTCGGTCATGGTTTCACCATCAGAATAGGAACATTAGCGCCGTTCGGAATACCGCTCTGGATTTGCGTGATACGTCCCTGCGAGAGGGTTGCGTTACCAAATTTATAGTCCCATACACCGGTCGGGCGGAGAAGTGGTCCCTCGACCACATCCAGTCGGATCGAGCCGGTCGTAGTCATGCCCGACTCCCAAGGCGCCCCCCCCACATAACGTGCCTCGGCGGTCAAGCCACGATCGCCAAACATACGCTGGTATCGATTCAATACGTCTTCAGCATATCCATGCTTGAGCGTCCCGGCTACCCGCCCGTTACCAAGTCCCTGACGTATGCCCCATGCATCCGCGCG
>CAJYHD010000143.1 GCA_913773715.1 uncultured Sphingobium sp. | reverse complement strand
ATCGAGGACATTTCGGCGTAGACCGGGATCGGCTCCGCGCGATCGGCCGCGATCTTCATCAGCGCCGTTCCACCGCCCCGCGAGCCGGTGAAGCCGACCGCCTTGATGCGAGGGTCGGCGACCAGCGCGCTGCCGAGCGCACGATTGTTGCCGGGGAGGTAGGAGAAGACGCCTTCGTGCAGGCCGCTCGCCTTGACCGCCGCCTGGATGGCGCGGGCGACGAGTTCGCCGGTGCCAGGGTGGGCGCTATGGCCCTTCACCACGACCGGCGACCCGGCGGCGAAGGCGGAGGCGGTGTCACCACCCGCGACCGAGAAAGCGAGCGGGAAGTTAGACGCGCCGAACACGGCGACCGGGCCGACCGAGTGATTGACGCGGCGCAGGTCCGCGCGGGGCAGGGGCTGGCGATCGGGCAGCGCCTTGTCGATCGTGGCGTCCAGCCAGTCACCCAGGCGCACATAGCTGGCGAACAGGCGCAGCTGACCCACGGTGCGGCCACGCTCGCCTTCCAGACGGGCGCGCGGCAGGCCGGTTTCGGCCATGGCGGTTTCGATCAGCAGGTCGCCGATGTTCATGATGTTGTCGGCGACGGTTTCCATGAAGGTCGCGCGCGCATCCGGCGACAGCGTCGAAAAGCTCTCGAACGCGGATTCGGCCAGTGCGGCGGCTTCCGCGACTTCGTCGGGCATGGCGCTGGAGAAGGCGATGTCGCCCTGTTCGCCGGTGGCGGGGTTGATCGCGTAGAAAGGCTCTCCGCCGTTGCGCTCATTCGCGCCGATGAGGATGGCTCCGTTAAACATAATTTGGTCTCCTTCGGGGAAAGGTCTTGTTCGCCCTCATCCCGGACCTGATCCGGAATCCCGCTTGCCTCTTTTCGTTGCGCGGGGAGCGGGACCCCGGGTCCAGCCCGGGGAGAGGGCATTATCGTGTCAGTGGTTGTCGCGCGGAAGCCCCATGGTCTGGGCGATACGCTGATATTTCTCTGCGCCTTCCAAGATCGCGCCGGTGTTCATCTGACCCACGACCGAGCGCTGGATTTCCTGCCACGGCGTTTGCGAAGCGGGATATTTGAAGCCGCCATCGGCCTCCAGCGCGGCGCGGCGAGCGCTGAGTTCCTCGTTGGAAATCAAGACGTTTACCTCGCCCTTTTTCAAGTCCATGCGAACCCGGTCACCGTCGCGCAGCAGCGCAAGGCCGCCCATCGCCGCCGCTTCGGGCGAGGCGTTGAGGATCGACGGGCTGCCCGACGTGCCCGACTGACGGCCATCGCCGATGCAGGGAAGGGCATGGACGCCTTCAGTGATGAGGTAGGCCGGGGGACGCATGTTGACGACTTCCGCCGCGCC
Source organism: uncultured Sphingobium sp. (assembly GCA_913773715.1). The sequence continues at coordinate 2,502 of CAJYHD010000143.1, read as the reverse complement.
CGGGTAGCCGATCGGTCCAGCGCCGCGCATGAACAGCAGGGTGTCGGGCGTGATGCCGACCGCCGGATCGTCGATGCGGTGGTGATAATCCTCCGGCCCGTCGAACACGATCGCCGGTCCTTCGAAAGCGTTGGGATCATCGGGGTTCGAGAGATAACGGTCGCGAAATTCCTCGCTGATGACGCTGGTCTTCATGACCGCCGCGTCGAACAGGTTGCCCGACAGGACGAGGAAGCCGGCTTCCTCCTTGAGCGGGGTTGCGAATGGGCGGATGACCTTCTCGTCCTCGATCTCGACGCCGCGGCAGTTGTCGCCGATCGACTTGCCGTTGACCGTCAGCGCGCTTTCGCGGATCAGGCCATGTTCCATCAGCTGGTTGACGACGGCGGGCAGGCCACCGGCACGATAATAATCCTCGCCCAGATATTCGCCCGCTGGCTGAAGGTTGACGAGCAGCGGCACCTTATGGCCGACCGTCTCCCAATCCTTGAGCGGCAGATCGACGCCGATGTGACGCGCGATCGCGGCAAGGTGGATCGGCGCGTTGGTCGAACCGCCGATGGCCGAGTTCACGGTGATCGCATTGTGGAAGGCGTCGAGCGTCATAATGTCGGAGGGCTTCAGGTCTTCGGCGACCATTTCGACGATGCGCTTGCCGGTACGATAGGCCGCTTCCTGACGATCGCGATAGGGGGCGGGGATCGCGGCGGATCCGGGCAGCATCATGCCCAGCGCCTCGGCGAGCGCGTTCATCGTGCTGGCGGTGCCCATGGTGTTGCAAAAGCCGGTCGAGGGCGCGGATGATGCGACGAGCTTGATGAAGCCCTCATCATCGATCTGGCCCGCCGCGAGCAGCTGACGCGCATGCCACACGATCGTGCCGGACCCGGTGCGCTCGCCCTTGTGCCAGCCGTTGAGCATCGGGCCGACCGATAATGCGATCGCAGGGATGTTGACGGTCGCCGCCGCCATCAGCAGCGCTGGCGTCGTCTTGTCGCAGCCTGTGGTCAGGATCACGCCGTCGAGCGGATAGCCGTAGATCGCCTCGACTAGGCCGAGATAGGCGAGGTTGCGGTCGAGGCCAGCGGTCGGGCGCTTGCCGGTTTCCTGGATCGGATGGACCGGAAATTCGATCGCGATGCCGCCCATCTCGCGGATGCCTTCACGCATGCGTTCGGCCAGCACCAGATGGTGGCGGTTGCACGGCGACATGTCGCTGCCGGTCTGGGCAATGCCGATGATCGGCTTGCCGCTGCGCAATTCCTCAAGGCTGAGGCCGAAATTCAGGTAGCGCTCGAGATAAAGCGCCGTCATGTCGATATTGTCGGGATTGTCGAACCAGGCGCGGCTGCGCAGCTTGAGGGCAGGCTTGGACGAATCGCTCATTGAGATATCCCTGACTCACGAAAATGACATGGCGCATTGACGCGCTTGGATGCCTGATATACTCATACAAATAGAAATTGCAAGCTAGTGAAGAAGGTCTTCGTGAAACCTGAGCAGGCGGGTAAATCCGCCGAACATCTTTATGATTACAGCGTGATAGGCGATTGGGGGACCAGTCGGTTGCGACTGTTCCGCGTCGAAGATGGGCGGATCGTCGATCGGCGTGACGGCATCGGCGTCGGTGGAATCGCTGGCGACGCGGAAGCCGCTTTCGCTGCTGCGATCGAACCCTGGCTGGCAGACGGCATGCCGCGCTCGATCGAGTTGTGCGGCATGGTGGGCGCTCGGGACGGTTGGGTGGAAGCACCGTACGCCACCTGCCCAGCCGACGTGCAAGGCTGGCGCGCAGCGGCAATCCGCTTCGATTGGCGCGGCGTGCCCATATCGGTGATGGCGGGCCTGACCTGCGTCGCCGAAGATGGCATTGCCGATGTCATGCGGGGCGAGGAAGCGCAGATATTCGGCGCGTTCGCCGTCGATCCGCACCTTGCGCAGGGACGGCGACTGATCGTCCTGCCTGGCACCCATAATAAATGGGTGCTGGTGGAAGAGGGGCACGTGCTGGCCTTCCGCTCCATGCCGACCGGGGAACTGTTCGCGCTGCTGCGGTCCCAATCGACGATGGGGCCTAAGGATGCCACCGGCGACGCGGAGGAGGAGGCGCTTGGCTTTTCCGAGGGGCTGGCGCGTGCGGACGCGGGCGGCCTTATCGGGTCGGTGTTCGCCGCGCGCTCTATGCGGTTGCGCGCGGGGCGCTCTGCCGATTGGGCGCTGGGGTATTTGTCTGGGTTGCTCATCGGCTCCGAAGTGGGAGAGGCATTGCGTCTCTTCGCTGCAGAAGGCGGCGTGACGTTGATCGGTGACGCACGACTGTCGGCCCGTTATGCGCAGGCGCTTCAGGCACGCGGGGTCGCGACGCGGCTGATGGATGGGGATGCTTGCGCGCTCGCGGGGCTTGGTTTTGTGGAAAGGACAACAGCATGACGATCGACGATATTTTGGCGGAGGGTGCGCCGCCGGTCGCCGCCATCCTGCGCGGCATCCGCCCGGACGAGG
>CAJYHD010000142.1 GCA_913773715.1 uncultured Sphingobium sp. | reverse complement strand
CCATCGTGCAGAAGCCTATCTCGCCGCCCGCCAGTTCCGCGATGCGGGCGACATATTCGTCCTTCTGCCCCTGATCGAGCGAAGGATCGGCCAACGTCTGTTGGATAACATAGGCCGGATCAGCGAGATGCGTCTGCGTGAAGCGGATCGTCTCGCTGACCGCCTCCTCGACGCGGGCGTCCTGCCGAACCGGCTGCTGCGGCGCCAGTTGCGTCTGTGTGGCCGGGCTGGTCCGCACCGAACCACCACCATCCGCCAGCATCATCACACCGCTCCTCATGCCTATCTCAAAGTGCGGCCAAACTGACAGCCTGCCCCGCGCCCGTCTCTAGTCGATCCGCTTAGGGTTCCCCGGAACGCCGCGCCCGCATCGACCGTTGTTGGGCAAACCGAACAAGGACATGAAGATGAGCCAGCCCGTCCGTTATTCGCCCGATGTCGAAACCATCGAACCGGACGAGGCGGAAACGCTGGAAGGCCTCAAAGACCAGTTCCGCAAGATCCTCGACATCACATCCAGGGATTATGGCCACGCCGTCCGATCGGTCCATGCCAAGGGTCATGGCCTCATCCATGGTCATCTCGAAATCGCCGCCGACCTGCCGCCCGAACTCGCGCAGGGGCTGTTCGCGACGCTGGGCACCCATGACGCGATTATGCGCTTTTCGACCAATGCGGGCGACATATTGGACGACGCCATCCGCCTGCCGCGCGGGGTGGCGATCAAGATCCTGAACGTCAATGGCGATCGCCTGCCCGGCAGCGAGGGCGACCGGACGCAGGACTTCATCATGGTCAACGGCCCCGCCTTCGCCGCACCCAACCCTAAGAAATTCCTCAGTAACCTGAAACTGCTCGCATCAACCACCGACAAGGCGGAGACGGGCAAAAAGCTGCTGTCCGCCGTCCTGCGTGGGTTCGAAGCGACGCTGGAAGCGGTCGGCACCGAGTCGGCCCTGCTCAAGACGCTGGGCGGCGCGAAGCCGGTCCATCCGCTCGGCGCGACCTATTTCAGCCAAACGCCGTTCCGCTATGGCGACCATATCGCCAAGTTGCAGCTTGTTCCCGTCGGCGAAACTCAGGCGCTGGCCGACGAGACGATCAGCGCAAAGGGCCGCCCCGATGCCATCCGCGAAGACATGAACGAAACGCTGCACAAAAATGGCGCGCGCTGGGAATTGCGGGTCCAGCTTTGCACCGACTTGGACGCCATGCCGATTGAGGATCCGACCGTCGTCTGGGACGAAGAGCAAAGCCCCTTCCGCACCGTCGCCACGCTCACCGTCGCGCCCCAACCCGCCTGGGAAGGAGATGCCAGCGTCGCCAAAGAGGACAAGCTGTCCTTCAGCCCCTGGCATGGCCTCGCCGCGCATCAACCGTTGGGCGGCGTAAACCGGTCGCGAAAAGGCGCATATCAATTCTCCGCCGATTATCGCGGAAACTTCAACGGATGCCCTATCCACGAACCTGCGCATCTCTCCAACCTTCGCGCCTGAAACAGCGTCTTGCCAAAGGCTGCATGACGACCCGATAAGCGTCGGGACGAGACTGCTTTCGAAGAGGGGATGACATGCGCCGACACGGACTTGCTGGCCTGCTGGGCCTGACGCTGCTGGCAAGCGCACCGATCGCGCAGGCAAAGGACGCGCCCTGGCAAACGCTCTTCAACGGGCGCGACCTCAGCGGCTGGACGCCCAAGATCGTCGGGCACAAGGCAGGCGATAATTTCGCGAATACCTTCCGCGTCAGCGACGGCCTGATCCGCGTGTCCTATGACGGCTATGACGGGCAGTTCAAGAACCGCTTCGGCCACCTCTTCTACAAGATGCCCTACCGCCATTTCCGCCTGAAACTCACCTACCGCTTCATGCCCACACATCTGCCCGACACCCCCGAATGGGCGTTCAGCAACAGCGGCATCATGTTCTGGGGGCAGACGCCGCAATCTATGGCGCTCGATCAGGATTTCCCCGTCTCGATCGAGTTTCAGCTGCGCGGCCGCGTCGATGACAAGCCCCGCCCCGATGGCAGCGTCTGCACACCCGGCACGACTATCGACTATCAGGGCAAGCGCGACCTGCGTCACTGTATCGAATCCAGCAGCCCAACGATCGCCGACGGCCAGTGGGTGAAGGCGGAACTGGAAGTCCTCCCGGCCGGCGACATCATCCACAAGATCAACGGTCAGGAGGTCATCCGCTATCGCGGCGTCGAATATGATCCCGCCGATCCGACCGCCAAGCCGCTGATCGACGCGAACGGCGGATCGCTTGTCGTATCGGGCGGCACCATCTCACTCCAGTCCGAAGGGCATCCGGTCGAATTCAAGGACATCCGCATCCAGCCGATCGCGGAATGAAGCCTGCCACCGCCCGCCGCGTCCGAATGATCCTCGCGATCGGCGGCGGGACGGCGCTCGTCCTGCTGGCTGCACTCGCGATGTTCCCCGTCGCCTGGGTCAAGGGCACGGTGGAGGAGAAGCTTGGCCGCAGCATCGGCAGCCGCGTCACCATCGCCGCGCTCGACCGGCAAGGCGTCTTCTCCTTCTCGCCCGTCATCCAAGCCCGCGGCATCCGCATCGCGCAGCCTGACTGGGCGGGACGCGGCGACCTCGCGACGATCCGCGACCTTCGTCTTCGTCTTCATGTCCTTTCGCTGGTCACGGGCCGCTTCGACATCGACCTGCTGGTGGCACGCGGCATGCGCCTCAACCTGCTGCGCACCGCCGATGGTCGCGAAAATTGGACCAATGGCAAGGACGACGGTGACAAGGGCAAAACCAGCGCCATGGCGATCGGGAGGATCGAGGATTGGGTCGTGGCCTATCGCGACGACAAGCAGAAGCGGCGCTTCACCCTGAACCTTGCCGTCGATCAGACGAAGGGGCTAACGGCGCAGGGCGATGGCAGCATCGACGGTGCCCCCGTCCGCGTGACGTTGCGCGGCGCGCCCATGCAGCGCGACACCCGCTGGCCCTTCGAAGCGACGATCGACGGCACTGCCATCGCCATGACGGCCAAGGGCAGTATGGCCGGTCCGCTGCGCACCGACGACATGAAACTCGCCGTCACCGCCCGCGCCGATGACCTCAAGCGCATCGACCGCGTGATCGAGGCAGGCCTGTTCGGTACGCAGCCGGTCGATCTCAAAGCCGACGTCACCCATGCCGACGACACATGGACGGTCGAGA
>CAJYHD010000141.1 GCA_913773715.1 uncultured Sphingobium sp. | reverse complement strand
CCGCACCACAAGCGCGCGCCGACGCCGGAACGGCGGAGGCGCGCCGATTTTTTCGGGTTCGGTAAACGGGCGGGCCAAGGCCCGCCCGCCTCATGTCATGCAGCCTCGGCGAATGGTACTTCCATGTCTCCAGCGCCCGGCTGCACCAGTTGATCGCGCGCCGCCATTACCTTGTCGTGGGCCGCGACGGTGCCGACGCCACCTCGCTCCGTGTAGGCGCTTGGCGGAAATTGCATCCAGCGCGGCACCCAGCGTTCGACCTTTTCGCGTCCGTCATTGCCCGCCAAATGGTCGGCGACAATGCGCTTCAAGGTCTTTGTCTTCTCGCCCGCGTTGGCGCGCGCGACCGTCTCACCGGCCACTTCGCCGACCATTCGCTCCAGAACCTCGCGGTCGCGCAGCAGCGAGAACATGGCGTCATCGGCCTCCCACCAGTCAGCCATGGCGATTCCGATTTCGCTGCCAACCGCGTCGACTGCGGCGCTTCCGGCAGCAAGAGTCTCGCCGATGACAACGGCGATGATGCGGCCCACATTCTCATCGGACAGTGCGATCAAGCGGAGGAATACCCCCACGACACCATAGTCGTCGCCATTGCCCCCGGTAACGCTCGGCTCCTCGGACGAAAAGCCGAGCAGGTCGAGCGCGGCGCGCCGATGCCGGTCGAAGACGGCCTCGCCGCGGCAGGTCTCGATGCTTTCGCGCACCTCGTCATTGCGCGTCGATTGCGGCTCGGGGCGCACAGTCCATAGCTGCGATCCGACGATTGCATGGGCAACCATGAGCCGCAAAGCGACGCCGGGATGGTTGAGCATGGAGGCGCGCACGGCGGCATGGCGGTGCAGGTCGACATAGGTCTGGAGTGTCGAGGTCAGTTCAGGTCGCTGCGGCTTTTGCTCTTCGGGCGCTTCCACACAGGCCCCGCGCCGGGCCTCCTTGCGGGTGATGTAACCCTCATGGAACATCACTTCCCCGGTGCTGCGCACATCGACATAGACGCGCCCGCCCTTGCGCTTCGGAGCCTTTTCATGCTCCCACGAATGGAAGTGGTCCGACGGTGGAACGATAACGACATCGCTCCAGCCTTGCTCCAGATAGGTAGAGCGCGCGGCGTCGATGGCCGCATTCTGCGCGGTCCAGAATGCGTCGGGATCAGCAAAATAGCGGTCCTCGCCGAACAGGTCGGCGATGGTCGCTCCGGAGAAATCGTCAAGGTCGAACAGCGCGAACCGGGCGGGGATCGATTGGCCCCCGAACAGCCATGCCTTCAACTGGTGGCCGGTCGGCACGTAGCTGTCGGGATCGTCGTAGAGCGCCAGCCATGCCTTTTGCTGGCTCTTGCTGGCAAGGGTCAGGTGGCGGACGGTGGCGCGATCGATCTTTTCCGAGCGGTAGAGGTCGCGGATGCGCGGCAACAGGTTGCCCAGCGCAAGGACACGACGGATGGTAAGGTCGGGCAGGCCGAAGGTTGCCGCGATGTCGTCCACCTCGCGGCCTTCCTTGACCAGCCGGGTGAAGCTTTCCCACTGGCGAACCTCGTCGGCATCGAGCCGGGCCATGTTTTCGATCATCGATGCCTCGATGGCGGCGGCATCGTCGCCTGTCTCGAGGATGCCGCAAGGCAGCAGCAGGCATTCAGGATCGACTTCGCCCGCCGCGCGGCGCTCGCTGGCGACAACGAGGCTGGCATGAAATCGGCGGCTTCCGGCGACGATGCCGAAGCAGCCATCGGCATTCGCGGGGCGAACCAGCAGCGTCTGGATGACGCCGCGTGCGCGGATGGTCGGCAGGATATCCGACACGTCGGGTGCGCTCTGGCGCGCACGCATGTTCGTCCGGTCAACGAAGAGCTTGTCGAGGGGGATATATTCGAGTTTCATGGCAATCACCTTTCAAAGGTGCCGGTCCCGTCGTTCGTGCAAGTCTGGCGGGACCGGCTTTTGATGGCGGCGAGACGCGCCGCCTCGCGTCATTCCGCAGTCAGGCTGGCGGAATTTCGGGAGCCGTGCCGCTAGCGGCAACACGGCGGAACAAGGCTTCGGCGTGGATGATCGAACCGGCACGGCGCGACCAATCGGCCCAGGCCGAAAGCAGGTGCGATGTTCGGAACCCGAGGTCGCGCTCGATGACGAGGCCGAACGGCAGGCGGACGGAGGCTATCTCCGAGAGGCTGAACCAGCCAAGCTCGGGGCATCCAAAGCCAAGGTCGGCAAGGCCGAACAGAGCGTCGCCATCCTCGGCGAGCTCGGTCGCAAGCCAGGTCGCCGCGCCCACAGGATTGAACAGCTTGATCACGGGCGGGGGATCGAACCGTTCGCCACGCGCCTCGAAGATGTATCGATTGGCGTAGTTGTCGCGCAGGGCCTGTTGCAGCTGCGGGGTGAGGAGGATCATGCCGCGATCCTCCCCTCCGTTTGCACGTCACGTGCCTCGCGATGGCGAGACAACAGCCAGTCGGCGGCCTTGCTCGCGGCGCTTGCCGCCCGGAAGATGGCCCGATTGTCCTCCCGCAGGACTTCAAGCCATGCGCCGATATAGT
>CAJYHD010000140.1 GCA_913773715.1 uncultured Sphingobium sp. | reverse complement strand
CTTCGAGCGGCTTGGCGCCGTACGCGCAGAGGTCACCTACACACGCTGGCGTCAACGGATCATGGATCCGGCGGTCGTCCTGGCCTTGGTTGTAGACGACATCGGCGTCACCCGCGCGGCAGCGGCGTTCCGGATGCGGAATGCGAAAGCTAAGGAGCTGCTGATCAGGGCCCTGGATCTGTGGATCCAGATGAATGACGATGTATGTCGCGACATCGACGAGGCCTCGTTGGCGGCAGCGCAGGCCGGCATACTGTGACGCGAGGCGCAGTTCACCTGGTCACCGAAGGTCGGAACCGGTTCGTGCTGTTGATAGGCCGCTACGCCGTCAAGTTCCCCTCGCTACGTTGCTGGCGAGACTTCCTGTTCGGCATCCTTAACAATCTGAACGAGCGCGAGCTGCACGCGACGCATGGCGCCTACTGCCCCGTGCTCTGGAGTTCTCCCGGCGCGGTGCTGATCATCATGCCGCGCGTCGAGATCATGAATGACGAGGCGTTCGCGCGCTCAGATGCCCTCCGCATCTGTGCGCTCATCGAGCGCATACCTCATGATGGCTATGCCGAGCCATTTGTCGGCATGGGCGGCATCTTTCTCCGCCGATCGGCCAAACCAAAGGTCGAGGTCATCAATGACCTTTCCGGCGACGTCGCCACGTTCTTCCGCATGCTCCAGGAGCATTATCCCTACTTCATCGACATGCTGCGCTGGCGGGTAGCGAGCCGCGCCGAGTTCGATCGTCTGTGCGGCATGGATCCGGCTCGTCTTACAGATCTGCAGCGCGCTGCGCGCTTCCTCTATCTGCAGAAGCTCGCCCTCGGCGGCAAGGTCGTCGGCCGGAACTTCGGCGTCGACGCGCGTCAGGGCGCGCGGTTCAATGTCGCGAAGCTCGAGCCCATGCTGGCCGAGATCCACGAGCGCCTGGTCGGCGTGACGATCGAGCAGCTGCCCTACGACGCGTTCATCGCCCGGTACGATCGACCGGGGATGCTGTTCTACCTCGACCCGCCGTACTTCGGCTGCGAAGACGATTACGGCGCGGACACGTTCGGCCGCGGCGACTTCGAGCGCCTAGCCGCGGTACTCGCCCGCGCGCGCGGCAAATTCCTTCTCTCGATCAACGATGCGCCAGCGGTGCGACAGATCTTCTCCGCCTTCGATATCCGGGACATCAAGACAACCTGGACGATGGGTACGGCCGCCGCTGGTACCGGCAAGCGCGTCAACGAGCTGCTCATCAGCAACTTCGCGCTCGATTGAAAGCGCGACCGAAGGTGCCGGGGCAAGGGTGCAGAATGGCACCGACCTTGCTCCCGGCCCCTCGGCAGCCCCTGGGCGGCGCAGCCGCCCACGTGCTCCATCGCCGACTGGAGCGTCGCTTCTGCAGAAGCAGTGTTTGCGGCCTGGGGTCGGTACGACCGGGGCTGAGCCGAAGGCGAAGTTGGTGCCATAGGGCCCCAAAAGGGCCCTATGTCGTCATTGGATCAGAATGATCCCCCGGTCTCTCCATGCCTGCCGAATTCGCGGTCCAGGACGTCACGCTTGTCGAGGGAAGCAGCAAGGCTCCTCAGGGTCTCGCCCAGGAGGCGATCGCCGTTCCAGGTCGTCTGGTGCCGTTCCTCAACCGTCAGCGTGCCTAGCATGGCCTCGTAGGCGGCGCGCTCGTGCTTGCGCCGGTCCTCGTCGCATTGCGGCGCCTGGCTCTTCCGCTTGCGGAGCAGCAGCCCAAGCCATTTCTTCATCTCGACTGGCACTAGCAACGCGTAGGCGTTTGGGATCTGCTCGACTTGCGGCCCGTCCGGCTCAGCGTCAACGATCGGGCGTGACCTGCGCATCCAATGCAGGAAACCTTCGCTGCGCAACCGGCAGAGCGCCTCGTGCACGGCCGAATACGACCGACCGATCCCCTCGGCGATGGTGGCGATCGCGGGCTCAAGTCGGCCCGTGGCATAGTCGACCGTCTCAAACATGAAGCCAAGGACCTCGAGTCCAATCTCACCAAGCACGCCGTTGCGCGCACCAGGCTCCTTCTCGCGCCTTGCTAGCCGCGAGCGGTACTCCAGGTCACGCGCGGCCTTCAGTAGTGCAGCGGTCCACCGCTTGCCTCCTCGGGTAGTGCCATCGTGTATCGGGCGCCAAACCCGGTCCTCGATCGTGCCCTCGGTGTAGGAGTTGCGCCAAACCTTCTCGCCACTGCGGGGGCTGTCGCCGCGCTCGAGCAGCGCCCTTGGCTTGCGGCCGAGCCTCGATTGCGTGATCTTTGCCGCAAGGAGGCCAAACGGCGAGGCGTCGCGTGATGTCGCGGCCGTCATGCGCGGCCGCCGATCGTCAGCGCACGCGGCGCTTGATGTCGATCAACTGCTCCGGAGCAACCAGGACCTCGGTAAGCATGTCCGCCCAGTCCTGCGCGAGCTCGCGACGTCGCGGCATGTAAGCCGCGCGGTTGTACGATGCCTCCACACCCTCGGGTTGGTGGGCCAGCATCAAATCTATGATCGCCCGATCGCCCGGCCGTTCCTGCGCGATCGCGCGCTCGTTCATGATAGTCGAGAAACTGGACCGCCAGCCGTGTGGAACGTGCCGTCCCCCGTAGAGCGGCAAGCGCCTGTACGCTGTATTGAGCGCGTTCTCCGTGATCGGCCGGTGTGAGTGCCGAGCGGAAGGAAAAAGATGATCGCGCCGGCCGGCGAACTCGGCAGCGGCCCGCACAGTCTCCACCGCCTGTCGTGGCAGCGGTATGATGAACTCGAATTCCTCGCGCTCGGATTTCGCTCGCGACAGCTTCATCTTCGCTGCCGGTATGCGCCAGATTGGCTCCGGGCCGTCCAGGTCCTCGAATTCGTCGAGCTCCGCCATCTGAACGACACCAGGCCGAGCGGCGGTAAGCGCCAGCAGCCGCGAAGCCAGCTTGGTCGTTGGATGACCCGGCTCCGCTTCGAAGGCCCGCAGGAACGCCACGCAATCCTTGATCCTGAGAAGAGCCGGTTGCTTGCCCTTCACTACCGACTGCAGCGCTCCGCCGATCGCTGCAGCTGGATCGTTCTCCGCCAGGTCCGACGCGATCGCGAATCGGAAGACCGCAGAGATCCGCTGACGCAAGCGGTGCGCCGTTTCGATCGCACCATTGGCCTGGACCGCCTGCAGCATCTCGCGGATCTTTGGCGCCCTCACCTCCTCGATCGATACCTGCCCGATCACCGGGAAGACTTCCCGCTCGAAGCTGCGCAAGACATCCGACGCATGCACGGGCTTCCACTGCGGCTTCTGAAGCTCGAGCCAGCGCAGAGCCACTGACTTGAAGGTCTTGGCCTCGTCCACGCCGGAAGTGCGCCTGGCCGCCTTGCGCTTGTGCTCCTCGCCCGGATCGCGTCCTTCGCGGAGCTCCCGACGGGCATCGTCTCTCAGATCGCGCGCCTGCCGCAGAGAGAGATCGGGGTATGGGCCGAAGACGATCCTCCGCTCCTTGCCGCCGAAGCGATACTTCAGGCGCCAGCTTTTGTAGCCAGAAGGCGTGATGTAGAGGTACAAGCCCTGAGCATCGCCCAGCTTCACAGCCTTGCCCTCGGCCTTCGCCGCTCTGCACTGCTGATCCGTAAGCACGCGATGCCCCCAAGTCCGGGTTCCGGTGCCCCAACAATGCCCCCATTTTGGGGGGGCATAAGCCGGAACAGTCTGGAACAGTTACCGTCTGAAATCGGCTGAAAACCGTGCTTTGTAAAGGATTTTCGGAACGGTTCGGACTGGTCTGGAACAGGCCTTGGCGGAGAGGGTGGGATTCGAACCCACGGTACGGTCTCCCGTACACCGCATTTCGAGTGCGGCGCATTCGACCACTCTGCCACCTCTCCGCAGAGGTCTTGCGCTGTGCGGGGTGTCCCGCCGGTCGAGCGAGGGGCGCGGTTAGCTCAAGGTTGGCCGCTTGCCAAGCCCTTTATCACGATCGCGGGGGATGAGCGCTGGTCCCTCGCTTGTTTGGCCCCGG
>CAJYHD010000139.1 GCA_913773715.1 uncultured Sphingobium sp. | reverse complement strand
GGCATTGTCAGCCGCCAGCATGATGTCGATCAGCACCACTTGCCCGAATGCGGCCAGTTCCGATGCTGAGCCGAGATTGGAAAAATCGGCGACGATATGAGTCCAGATGTCGTTCATGGCTCCTCCCGGAAAGTTCGTTCGCACGCTGCGGACGTTCCGGCCACCCCCTACGGGGCCAAGCTGTCACCGGCCTTTCATCGCGCTATGCTCTCATCCAGCATGAAGATGCTGGAACCATCTGGCCTGTTTCGGTGCTTCATGCGCACGCGCGAACGAGGGATCGCCCATGATCGCTTTTGACGATCAATCCCTCCGATAAAACTGATTTCCGGTCATACCCATGAGCCGATACAAAGATGGTACGGATTTGAAGAAGGAGTTGGGACGATGGATGCCAAGATAGGTGAAATGGGCGGCGGATGCCCCATGGGCCACGGCGGCGGCAAGCCCGGTCGCAAGCCAAGCAATCGCGACTGGTGGCCAGAGGGCCTCGACCTGCGCGGCCTCAACCAGCATGCGCCTCGCTCCAACCCGCTAGGCGGCGATTTCGATTATGCGGCGGAGTTCAAGACGCTCGATCTCGATGCCGTTATTGCCGACCTCCATGCGCTGATGACCGACTCGCAGGATTGGTGGCCCGCCGACTTCGGCCATTATGGCGGCCTCTTCATTCGCATGGCCTGGCATAGCGCAGGCACTTATCGCATCACGGACGGGCGCGGCGGCGCAGGCGGCGGACAGCAGCGCTTCGCCCCACTCAACAGCTGGCCCGACAACGCCAATCTCGACAAGGCGCGCCGGCTCCTGTGGCCGATCAAGCAGAAATATGGCCGCAAGCTGTCGTGGGCCGACCTGTTCGTGCTGACCGGCAATGTCGCGCTCGAATCCATGGGCTTCAAGACATTCGGCTTCGGCGGCGGGCGCGCCGACACTTGGGAACCGGAAGAACTCTATTGGGGTCCAGAAGGCACATGGCTGGGCGACGAGCGCTACAGCGGGGAACGCCAGTTGCACCCCAGCCTCGGCGCGGTGCAGATGGGCCTCATCTACGTCAATCCCGAAGGGCCGAACGGCGAACCCGATCCGCTGGGATCGGCGCGCGACATCCGCGAAACCTTCGCCCGCATGGCGATGGACGACGAGGAAACCGTCGCGCTGATCGCGGGCGGCCATACCTTCGGCAAGACGCATGGCGCGGGCGATCCCTCCTTCGTCGGCGTCGAACCCGAAGGCGCGGTGATCGAGGATCAGGGCCTCGGCTGGCGCAGCAAGCATGGCACCGGCATCGGCGCGGACGCGATCACGGCGGGTCTCGAAGTCATCTGGAGCCAGACCCCGACCCAATGGTCTAACCATTATTTCGAAAATCTCTTCAAATATGAGTGGGAGCTGACCGAAAGCCCCGGCGGCGCGAAGCAGTGGGAGGCGAAGGACGCCCCGGCCGACATTCCCGACCCGTTCGATCCGAACAAGACGCGCAAGCCGACGATGCTGACTTCCGACCTCGCGATGCGGTTCGACCCGGAATATGAAAAGATTTCGCGCCGCTTCCTCGAAAACCCGGATCAGTTCGCCGACGCGTTCGCCCGCGCCTGGTTCAAGCTGACCCACCGCGACATGGGTCCGATCGGTCGGTATCTCGGGCCGCTGGTGCCCAAGGAAGAACTGATCTGGCAGGACCCGATCCCCGCCGTCGATCATCCGCTCATCGATGATGGCGATGTCGCCGCGCTCAAGGAGAAGGTGCTGGCGTCCGGCATCGCGCCGACGCAACTGATCGCGACCGCCTGGGCATCCGCCGCCACCTATCGTGGCTCGGACAAGCGCGGCGGCGCGAACGGTGCGCGCATCCGCTTCGCGCCGCAAAAGGACTGGGACGTGAATAATCCCGCCGAACTCGCCAGGACGCTGTCGGCACTCGAATCGATCCAGGCCGACTTCAACGGCGCGGCGCAGGGAGGCAAGAAGGTTTCGCTCGCCGACCTGATCGTGCTGGCCGGTGGCGCCACGATCGAGAAGGCGGCGAAGGATGGCGGCGTGGATATCACCGTCCCCTTCACCCCCGGCCGCATGGACGCGCTGGAGGAGCAGACCGACGCGCATAGCTTTGAAGCGCTACGCCCGCTCGCCGACGGCTTCCGCAACTATTATCACGAGGCGCATTTCATGGCCCCGGAGGAGGCCCTGATCGACAAGGCGCAGTTGATGCGTCTCTCCGGTCCGGAAATGACCGTACTTGTCGGTGGCCTGCGCGCGCTGGGCATCAATGCCGACGGATCGAAGCATGGCGTCTTCACCGACCGCGTCGGCACGCTCAGCAACGACTTCTTCGTCAACCTGCTCGACATGGGGACCGAATGGAGCGAAACCGGCAAGAACAGCTTCCAGGGCGTCGATCGCAAGACGCGGGAACCGCGCTGGACTGCGACGCGCGTCGATCTGATATTCGGATCGCATTCCGAACTGCGCGCCTGGTCGGAAGTCTATGCCTCGTCCGATTCGAAGGAGAAGTTTGTGCAGGACTTCGTCGCCGCCTGGGACAAGGTAATGAATGCGGACCGTCTGGACGTCGGCAAGCCCGCCGATAATTTCAGCCAGAAACTGGCTGCGGACTAAGAAGCAGAGCGATGAAGGGGCTGCCGTTCGGCGGCCCCTTTTCGCATCAGAAGATCAGCCGCCATCCCACGACCAGCAGCACCGCCGCCAGAACTGGCTGCAACAGCTTGTCGGACGAGCGGGTCGCCAGGATCGACCCGATGACTATGCCGGGCAGCGACCCCGCCAAAAGGTTCACCAGCAGCACCGGATTGACGTTGCCGATCCACAAATGCCCAAGCCCCGCAACCAGCGTCAGCGGCACCGCATGCACAATATCGGTCGCGACGAGCCGTTGCAGCCGCATCCGCACGGGATAGAGCGCCAGCAGCATCGTCGCTCCGATCGCGCCCGCACCTACCGACGTCAGCGTCACCATCGCGCCAAGCAAAGCTCCCGCCGCGATCGTCAGCGCTGGCTGCCACCGCGTGAAGCGTTGCGCGGTCCGCACGTCGCGCGCCAGCATCCAGCGATGGAACCGCCCACGCTTCACGCGGTGGCAGCCAGCGCTGACGATCGCGGCGGGAGCTTTGCTTGGCGCGATGGTGACGCTGACGTCGGTAGGTGCGGGCGCGATC
>CAJYHD010000138.1 GCA_913773715.1 uncultured Sphingobium sp. | reverse complement strand
CTGATGGTGTATTCCTTCGCTCGGATCGGGGCCGCTCTCGGCATGAAGGTTGAGGACGTGTACGTGCAGAACCGGCGCCTGTGGGTGCGGCTGCACGAAAAGGGCGGCAAGCTCCACGAGATGCCCTGCCACCACAATCTTGAGGCCTACTTGCACGCGTACCTTGACGGGACGGGTATTGCCGAGGATCGGAAGGGTCCGCTGTTCCGGACGATCGGGCGCGGCACGCACGAGCTGACCCGCACCCCCCTGCCTCAAGCCAACGCCTTTATGATGATTCGGCGACGCGCCGCCGCAGCCGACATCCACACCGCGATCGGCAACCATACCTTCCGCGCTACCGGCATCACGGCGTATCTTAAGAACGGCGGCACGCTGGAGAAGGCCGCCGCGATGGCGAACCACTCGTCAACCCGAACCACGCAGCTCTATGATCGCCGATCCGATACGGTGACGCTCGACGAGGTCGAGCGCGTGCTGATCTGAACGAAGGCTGCGATCAACCGCCACCACTTCCTTTTGGCGAGTGGACTGGCAATCTACCGAGCTTTATCGCTGCTGGAGAGTCAAGCGCGCGTCTGAAGCCTGAATGGCCGCTGCAATCATGTCGATCAGTTCGGCATGGATCGCCTGGCGCGATAGCCCCGTCCCGTCCGAGCATACGGGCTCGTCAATGCCTTCCAGCGCGGCTGCTCCGGCTGCACCAGGTTTGCAGACACCAAACATGCTGAAGTGGCTTGCATGCTCGATCGTAGCGTAATGGGCATTCGGGATTGCTTTCGATACATCCAATGCTTTTGCTGTCACCGGAATTTCGCCCACCCGCCCGAGGTTTACCAGATCGACGGGAATGCCGATTCTAGGCAGCGATCCGTTGTCGAAGACATCAACCGGGGCAGGATCGATCGCCATGGCGAAGCGGATGCGGTCGTCGCGACTGTCGCGGCCGGCATCCTGCATGTCCAAGGCGTGGAGATCGACGCCGCTTTGCCTGACCCAGCCACACAAAGAAGGATTGCGGGCATTCGTGTCGCAATAGGCGGCTAGGAGTTGTGGATCGAACCGAGCCCCTGCCAGCGCCAGCGCCGTGCTGCCGCCCATGGAAAGCCCAAGAGTGCTCACTTGGTTCGGCGTTAGATGCTGTTCGAAGACGTCGGCTCTTTCCATGGCATCCAGCGTCCGAGAGATGTCGGCCGGGCGGAGCCAAAGCTTCATGGTCTCGCCGGCGGAGCGGTTCGGGCCACCGTTTCCAGGATGGGTCGGTGCCGCCACGATGAAACCCCGTTGCGCCAGAGGCGCTGCGATCCAACTCATCGCCTCTGCATATCCCGCAAGGCCTGCCCCGTGTGATAGGAGCACCAGCGGGAAGCGTCCATCCGCGACCGGCGCGTCCAGCCTGGCGGGCGTGCCTTTGAAGAACGGGGTGTCTCCCAATACGGTCTTCTCGCCGCCGGGAGCTGTCGGATACCAGACGGTGATGTCGAGCGGCTGCCCACGCTCCGGCGAGGGAGTTTCCATACGGTGCACACCGACACCCATCTCGGCAGCGGCGGCCTCGTGCGAGACCGATGCCAGAACCGCGACGCTCCCGAACACGGCCAGAATTAGTTTTCGGACTAACATAAGCTTTCTCTCCGATCCGAGGCGCTCGTCGAAGGAGATCCGCCAAAGCGGATCGTAACGGACGGGCCTACTGGAAAGAGGATGGCTCGACGGTTCGTCTGACACGTCCTGTGACGTGTTTCCGAACGTTCTGGATCGCGATCGAGGACGTCCGGACTGGGATGCCGGCATTCAGGAATGAAGTTGGGAACTCGAAGTGGCTTCCTGTAAATCTCCCATAATGAAGGCTGGGTCGCCCGCGCGCCGATACGCACTCGGCGTCGTGCCGGTTATCCGCTGGAATTCGCGGTTGAAGTTCGACTTTGTGCCGAAACCAGCATCGAACATCACCTTAGTGATGGGGTCTGCCGTGCCCCTCAGAAGCTGGCAGGCCCGCTTCACTCGGTAGATATTCACATATTGCGACACGCTCATTCCGTGCGAGCGATTGATGGCGTTCGATACGTCGCGCGTGGGAAGGCGCAGCTTGCGGGCGATCCTTTCGAGGTTCAGGTCCACGTCGCGGTAGATCTCGCCTTCCTGCATTAGGCTCTCGATCAGCGCGGCGGTCGTGAGGTCCTCGTTCGTGGCTCTGACCGGTACGTTCGGGCTGGCTTCGCTGTCATCCGCTCCAACCTCGGCGAGACCAGAGCCGGCAACGGACGCCGCCGCGCCGAGGATGAGAAGCGCGACAACGTTCCCGGCGGCGATCACCGCCCCCGAATGAGCTCCCCCACTCCATACGAAATCCAGACTGACGATAATATCGGTCGCGGCTGACGCCAGAAGTGCAACGCCGGTGACCTGCATGGCACGATAGGAGCGTACGACGCCGTCAAGGCGCGACGCCACGAGACCGTCAGGTCCAAGACGCGCGGTCCAAAGAAGGGCAACGCCATAGCCGGCAAACACGGTGACGATCACCGGTCCGACTGGATCGGGCCACATTACCATGAGGACGATGACGGTCACCGCTGGCAGGAGATGCGGCCAAAGGGTTACGACCGATGTCGGTTTTTCCCTCGTCAGGCTCTGGAAGCTCAACCATGCGAGTGGCGCAATCAGCGCGGCCAGCGGCGACATGAGCGGCAGCACCTCGCGCAGATCATAGCCCCAGCGCAAGCCAACCAGCACGGACTGGATGGCATAGCCCGCGATCAGCGCAATGAAGAGAGGGTTGGCGCGAAGCCCATCTTCGTCGCGCCGGACGGCTTGAGCCAGGATGGTGAGAAGGAGGAGCGAGACGACAAACGGAAGAGGAACCAGGATCATCGGATTTAAAAAGCATTGGGTCGGGCGAGCTTGCCGCCTTCATCCTTGCCCTCGATCGCGATCCGGATCGACCTCGATCGTGATGGAGGTCGAT
>CAJYHD010000137.1 GCA_913773715.1 uncultured Sphingobium sp. | reverse complement strand
CTCTTGCGGCGTCAGCGGACGGGCGGGAAAGACCGTGCCGGCCGTCATGTCGCGGGTGGATTTGCGTGAGCCGATCTCGGTCCAGGCTTCGAGGTCGTGGACGGTGTAGAGGACGCGCCCGCCGACCTTACGATAGGTCGGGCCGGTGCCATAGGTGCGATGCTTTTCGAGGGTGCGGATAGAAATGCCGAGGAAGCGGGCGGCTTCCTGAGTGCGCAACATGCGCGGCGGCAAATCCGCGTTGGGGCGGACGGCCATGGATCACCTCTGGTTCGTGGTCGATGCCGCTGCTGTCTGGCGAGCGGGCTGTGGCGAACCATGGCGAGGGATCGGCGGCCGGTAGCGTGCCGCATTCGCGGCCATGCGATGACGGCACCCCTTGCGGGCACAAAAAGCCCAACGTTTTCAGTGAGGCTCTATTCGTCACGCTGAATAGGCGAAGACATTTCCGGCCATTTCGGATATGGCTGGGCAAGGAGCAGTGACGCGCTGCTCCGGGGGCGTAGTAACCCCTGACTAGCGGTTGGTGTCGGCCGTGACGGCACCACACTCCTTGACCCTATGGTCGGGGAGCCTGTGGCGTATGCAACAGGCTTTCCAGCTAAAGGCCATGGGGCCGTCTAGTCACGGTTACTAACTCCCCGATCACCAAGGGTCAGAGGGACGTTTGCGGGGGCGCACCGCAGACAAACCTCTCCAAAGGCGGAGGGAGCGGCGATGCAAAGCCCTATCGAACTCGATCCCGATGTGGATGACGAAGCGCCGACCGGCGATGCGATCACGCCCTATGACGAGCGTCATTTCGTCACTTACATGCGGCTGCTGGATGCCGAAGCCGAGCACGCGGACTGGCAGGAAGTCGCGCTGATCGTACTGCATCGCGATCCGATCGCCGATGCGCTGCGCACCCATCGTTGCTGGCAAAGCCATCTCGAACGCGCGCAATGGCTCTCGCGCGAAGGCTATCGGCAGATATTGAAACAGGCGGCCGACAAACCCTGACGGGTTGGCGTCACGGCCGCGTTGTCGGCTTGATGGGATAGTGCAGTAACAGGCGATAGCCGCCGCGCATCATCTTGATGCCGTGCGCGACGAGCCGGCGTACCTTGTTCTTGCTCGGATCGACCTCCCAATCCTCCTTGCTGCCCTGGAAGCCGAGCAGCACTTCGGCAATGGCGCGATAGCTCTCGCCGCGTAGCCGGGCATCCAGCGCCCGTAACGACAGGATATGCCATTGCCGCAATTGGGCGGGCAGCGCTCGAAAGTCCGCACCTGGCGGACGTCCCGTGAGCGCGCGCCAGAGACGGCGCGCGGCGTGGGCGCGAAGCTCCAGCCAGGAATCCATCGGCAGGGTCGCGGCATAGAAAGCGGCAGCGTCCGGCACGGCTTCGCGCAGCCAGAATTGATGCACGACGCCATCGACCTGCCAGATGCCATGCCAGCCGTCTTCGGCCTGCCGCAGTCGAAGACCGTCGAGATGCGCGAGGACGATCATAAGTTCTGCCTCGCCGCCCCGATGCTCGGCAGGCGACAGCATGACCGCTTGCGGCTGCAAGCCCGGCGACCAGACCGGCGGTTCGAGGTCAGGCGCTTTGTCGGGATCGCTTGGGAAATCGTAACCCCCAGCGCCGAACGAAGCGTTCGAGCCGGTCCGTGCCGAGGCTTCCGTCCGCGCTGGCGGACCGGAAATCCTCCCGGTATTCGTCGTTACGACGAAGATACTCCCAAGCAAAACCGGCGGCGGAAATGGTTTTCGTGTGTGCGTAAGCCGCCGGCGAGCGCCAGTCGATACTCAGCATGGCCTCACCTCCCCTATTCCGGGCGGTGCAGGACGAAGCCCGGATAGGGATGGTCATGAAGAAAGAGGGATCGGTGTAGCCGCTCTATTCAGATAACTGGAGCGTGTAACACGATCGCGATTAGAGTTAATTCATATCCACTTTGGTTGTTCTGTTTCGCGACGTGCTCAAATTTCGGCGGGCGGCCGCATTCCGTTGCTTTGCCGGCAG
The DNA here is from genome assembly GCA_913773715.1 of uncultured Sphingobium sp. The sequence continues at coordinate 687 of CAJYHD010000137.1, read as the reverse complement.
AGGCTGGCAAAGCAACGGAAGCCTTTCAGCGGCGGGAAAAGACATGCACTTCGTCATGCGCGGTTTCCACCGTGAACAGGTCGCCGCCCAACTCGGCATCGCGCGCCATCGCCTGCCAGTCGATATAGTAGCGCAGGGCGTCGGGGCTCGTGACCGTCTCGGCGGTAAGCTCCTCCATGTAATCTGCAAGGCTGGTGAACTGACCATGGTAGCAATCCCGCATGGCGGTTTCGGCTTGGTCGATGTCACCGACGAACTCGTTCAGCAAACCCGCGCCCAACGCGCCATGCTTGGCGATGAACGCGGTGATCCGCGCCACGTTTTCGATGCCGGCATATTCCTCGATGGCGACGCCCTCGAAACCCTCGTAATCGTGGATGGCATATTCCTCCGCACCCTCGATCGGCGAGCGCGAGAGCATGGCGGCAACCTCGGCCCTGATCTTATCGGCGTCCTGATCCGCGTCGATCCAGGCACCGTGCAGATAGCCGTCATTGTAGGCGGCAAGGCAAGCGACGTAGATGCGGGGATTGCTTTCGGCTGCGTTGGTCATCTCTCTGGTCCTCGGAGCTTGGGGTTCAGAGCAGCGAAGCGCCGCTCCTGAACCCCTGCCCGTCGGCGAGACCGGGGGGTGCAAGGTGCAAGGGCGGGCGGGACGGAGGGGGATCACCCGGCCTGCACGGAACG
>CAJYHD010000136.1 GCA_913773715.1 uncultured Sphingobium sp. | reverse complement strand
AACTGCGCCCGCTGGTGGGCGGCAAGGCGCGCGAGGCGCTGGTCGTCGCCAACTGGCCCGACCTGTTCCGCTGTGCCGCCACCATGAGTGCCGGGCAGGTCGCACCGAGCCGCATCCTGCGCAAGCTCGCCGCCTATCCGCGCCAGAATGACCTGGCCACAGCCCTGCGCGAGGTGGGTCGGATCGAGCGCACGCTGTTCATTATCGAATGGATTCTCGACACCGGGATGCAGCGCCGCGCGCAGGTCGGACTCAACAAGGGCGAGGCGCATCATGCGCTGAAAAACGCCCTGCGCATCGGCCGCCAGGGCGAAATCCGTGACCGCACCACCGAGGGCCAGCACTACCGGATCGCCAGCCTCAACCTGCTCACCGCCATCATCGTCTACTGGAACACCCTGCAACTCGGCCATGCTGTCGAGGCCCGGCGTCGCGAAGGACTCGATACCCCGGATCATCTGCTGGCGCATGTCTCGCCGCTCGGGTGGGCGCACATCCTTCTCACCGGCGAATACCTCTGGCCCAAGGACGTCAGCGCTTAGGGTGTCATTTCGCCCTCAGCCGGAACTGACCCCCAGCTGTTGCGCGAGGACGCGCTGGTCGAGACCGCGAATCGGCGGGTCGCCATACCTGACGTGTCGCGATTGCACCAACTGGCCGGCTTCGACGCCGCCTACCTGCACAGCGGCAGCGCGCACGGCATCCGGGCATGGACGGCAGTCGCCTGACGGAATGGCGGACGCCGCGCTTTCGCCAGGGAAGACAAGCCGCGATGCCCTGCTCCTGCGTGTCCAGGCCCGCAATATGACCGACACCTTCAGGCAGCTCGCGCCCTTGGCGTATGCGACACCTCACGGGAGCAGAGGTGACGCAGGCCATCGAAGATCGTACCCGAAGGGTTATGATCGATCCCGTTACCTCTGCTGCTTCCCGCCGCAAAACCGCTCGCTGGATCGAACAACTTCCCGTCGCGCGCGATCGCCCGGTGGCGGGCTCCATCACCATGCTCGCGATCGTGGTGGTGGCCTGGCTGCTGAGGAGTGCGGCTGATCCGCTGCTGCCGCCCGGCTTTCCCTACGTCACCTTCTTTCCGGCGGTGATCATCACCTCCTTCCTGTTCGGTGTCCGTCTCGGCAGCGTGTCGGCCCTGCTGTGCGGGCTGCTGGCCTGGTATAGCTTCATACCCCCGGACGGCTTCGGGCTGACCCGCGGCACCGGGTTCGCGTTGGCCTTCTACCTGTTCGTCGTCGTAACCGATCTCGCGCTGGTCCACTGGATGCAACGCGCGAACAGTCAGCTCGCGGCCGAGCGCGAGGTGAACCGGTCGCTCGCCGATACCCGCGAACTCCTGTTCCGCGAGTTGCAGCACCGGGTGTCGAACAACCTCCAGGTCGCGGCCGGCCTGTTGACCATGCAGAAGCGTCAACTCACCGACACGGGCGAGCGGACGGCGCTCGATGAAGCGGCAGGGCGACTTGCACTGATCGGCCGCATCAGCCGCCAGCTCTACGATCCGTCAGGCGCGTCACAGCCGCTCGTGCCGTTCCTGACCGAATTGTGTCTGAGCGTCGTCGAGGCCAGTGGCCGGCACGACGTCACACTCAACGTCACCGGCGACGATCGCCTGCGGCTGATGCCCGATGCAGCGATCCCCACCGCCCTGATCGTCGCCGAAGCCGTCGCCAACGCGCTTGAACATGGCTTTGCTGACGGCAAAAGCGGCCGCATCGTCATCGGCATCACGCAAGCCGCTGACGGAGGGCCGCGGGTGACGATCCACGACAATGGGCATGGCCTTCCCGCACACTTCGATGCCGAGACCAGCACCAGCCTGGGCCTGAGGATTGCGACCACGCTGGCTCGTGGGCAGGGTGGCCGCTTCTGGCTTGAAGCGCGCGACGGCGCGTCGGCGACGCTGACGTTACCCCCAAACACCTTGGCAGCCATGCCGCTCTGAATGACTTTCCCGTTTGGGAACCAGTGACGGGAATGCCGAGCCGCCGATCGCGCTGACGGACGCCTGCGGGTTCCGCTTTCCCAAAACCTGTTCCCGATTTACAATTCCCGAAACTGCCGATTTTGACGGGGAAACGGGAAAGATGCTGATCGGCTATGCGCGTGTCTCGACGGCCGATCAGGATTTGACGTTGCAACTCGATGCACTGGCAAAGGCCGGGTGCGAGAAGGTGTTCACCGACAAGGCGAGCGGTGCGAAGATCAACCGGCCGGGGCTGGTCGAGGCGCTGGGCTTCGCACGCGCCGGCGACACGCTGGTAATCTGGAAACTCGATCGGCTCGGCCGCTCGATCCAGGGTCTGATCGCGCTGGCTGCGGACCTGTCTGAGCGGGGGATCGACTTTCGATCGCTGACGGATGGGTTCGACACGTCGACGGCATCGGGCCGGCTCCTGTTCCACATCCTCGCATCGGTCGCGGAGATGGAACGCGAGCTGGTAAAGGAGCGGACGATCGCCGGGCTGGCGGCGGCGCGCGAGAAGGGCAGCACGGGGGGAGGGCGCAAGCTGGTGATGACACCCGACAGGATCGACACGGCCCGCAAACTGCTCGCCGTGGGCGAGAAACCGGCGCGGGTCGCGAAGCTGCTGGGCGTCGGCCTCTCTACCTTCTACCGGCAATTCCCGGCGAGCGAACGGGAGGCCGCGTCCAGCACCGAAGGGTGATGCCTAGCCACCCGCGCGTCCGATTATGCCGGCGATTGTGAGGCCACCTTCACGGTGCGAGGCCATTGGAACACCAGCGTGTCGCTCTCGTC
>CAJYHD010000135.1 GCA_913773715.1 uncultured Sphingobium sp. | reverse complement strand
CCCACCGCGCTTTGCCGGACGGCCGCATCGTCTTCATCGACATGCCGGATACCGGCGATGCACCGATCCGGGTCCGGTCGCAGGTGCCCGGTGATCCGCACCGGCGCTTCCCCGGCAGCTACGTGTTCGTCGACCAGTTCTCCGGTCGCGTGCTGGCCGTGCATGATGTTCGCCGAGCCGGTACCGGCACCGCCGTGGCGAGCTGGGTTCGCACACTGCACGACGGCACGGTGGGCGGGATGGCGACCCGCATCCTCGCGGTGTTGATCGGCTTCGTTCCGACAATCCTGCTGGTGACGGGCATCCTTCATTGGCTTCGCCGGCGAAAGGCTGCACGCACGGTTTGACTGGCTTGGCACCAGCTTTCCTGATCAGGAGGGGCCTGTGACCCGCCGCGGCGTTCCCACTGGAGATCGTCAAACGGTTCGATAGCCACCCTCCTGAAACCGCATCACGGCGTGAGTGGCGAGGCATCTGATCCACGAACGAGCGAGGGACTGGCGCTGTCTCGTGTATCCGCTATGCTGGATATATGGAAAACGACTCGGCTATCGTTGCGCTTGGGGCGTTGGCACAGGGAACACGTCTGGATGTGTTCCGCCTGCTGGTCCGCCATGAACCCAATGGCATGGCAGCCGGTGAAATCGCCCGTCAGCTCGACGTGCCGCAAAACACCATGTCGGCACATCTCGGCATTCTCGCCCGCGCCGGCATGGTCCGATCCGAACGCCATAGTCGGTCGATCATCTACCGCGCTGACCTCGACGGCCTGCGCGCGCTGACCCTGTTCCTCGTCAAGGATTGCTGCGCCGGGTCGCCCGAACTGTGCGCCCCGCTCATCGCCGAACTCGCCCCCTGCTGCTGAAAGGACGCCCGGAATGACCGACAATGCGGCCGTCGATGTCATCATCTATCACAACCCCGAGTGCGGCACGTCGCGCAACGCGCTGGCGATGATCCGCAATGCCGGCATTGAGCCGCATGTGGTCGAGTATCTGAAAACGCCGCCCTCGCGCGCGCTGCTGGTCGAGTTGATCGATCGCGCCGGCATGACGCCGCGTGAGCTGCTGCGCGAGAAGGGGACGCCCTATGCGGAGCTGGGCCTGAGCGACGCGTCGCTGTCCGATGACGCGCTGGTGGATGCGATGATGGCGCATCCGATCCTCATAAATCGGCCGCTGGTCGTCTCGCCCCTCGGCGTGAAGCTGTGCCGGCCGTCCGAGGTCGTCCTTGATCTGCTGCCGAGCGGTCAGCAGGCCGCGTTCGCCAAGGAGGACGGCGAACAGGTGGTGGACGCCTCGGGCCAGCGCGTCGCCTGATGCTGCTTGCCGTCCTGATCTTCGTCGCGACGATCGCGCTCGTCATCTGGCAACCCAGAGGCCTCGGCATCGGGTGGAGCGCGATGGGCGGGGCGATCGTGGCGCTGCTCGCGGGCCTGGTCACGCTGTCCGACGTGCCGGTGGTATGGGGTATCGTCTGGAACGCGACCGCGGCGTTCGTCGCAATCATTGTCATCAGCCTGTTGCTCGATGAAGCGGGATTTTTCGAGTGGGCGGCGCTGCACGTCGCGCGCTGGGGCGGGGGGCATGGTCGCCGGCTGTTCGTCCTGATCGTGCTGCTCGGCGCAGCGGTGTCCGCGCTGTTCGCCAACGATGGCGCGGCGTTGATCCTGACGCCGATCGTCATCGCGATGCTGCGGGCGCTAGGCTTCAAGGACAGGGCGACACTGGCGTTCGTCATGGCGGCGGGGTTCATCGCCGACACGGCCAGTCTGCCGTTGGTCGTGTCGAACCTCGTCAACATCGTGTCGGCCGACTTCTTCGGCATCGGCTTCGGCGATTATGCGTCCGTGATGGTGCCGGTCGATCTAGTGTCGATCGCCGCCACGTTGGGCGCGCTGCTACTGTTCTTTCGAGGTGACATACCAAGAGCTTACGATGTGGGGGCGCTACGTACGCCCCGAGAAGCGATCCATGACACCGCGACCTTCCGCGCCGGATGGATCGTTCTCGCTTTGCTGCTTGCCGGCTTCTTCCTGCTCGAACCGCTTGGCGTGCCCGTCAGCGCCGTTGCCGCTGCCGGCGCGATCCTTCTGCTGGTAATCGCCGGACGTGGGCACGTGATAGAGACGCGGAAGGTGCTGCGCGGCGCACCGTGGCAGGTCGTGATCTTCTCGCTCGGCATGTACCTGGTGGTCTATGGCCTGCGGAACGCCGGCCTGACCGATCATCTGGCTGCGCTCCTCGATCGGACGGCACAAGGCGGTGTCTGGAGTGCCGCCTTGGGAACAGGCGTGATCGCAGCCGTTTTCTCCTCGGTGATGAACAACATGCCGACCGTGCTGGTGGGCGCGCTGTCGATCGATGCGGCCCATGCCACGGGCACGGTCAAGGAGGCGATGATCTACGCCAACGTGATCGGCTGCGACCTCGGTCCCAAGCTCACGCCGATCGGATCGCTCGCGACGCTCCTGTGGCTTCACGTTCTCGGCCAGAAAGGCGTGCGGATCGGATGGGGCTATTATTTCCGGATCGGTGTCACGCTGACCGTGCCGGTGCTGCTGGTCACGCTCGGTGCCTTGGCGTTGAGGATTACCATCGAATGACTGCCCTGATCTACATCGGCGCGGCGCTTGCTGAGATTGCCGGATGCTTCGCATTCTGGGCGTGGCTCCGAATGGGCAGGGCGCCCCTCTGGCTGGTCCCCGGCGTTGCCTCCCTAATCCTTTTCGCCTGGCTTCTGACCCGCGTCGACAGTGATGCCGCGGGGCGGGCCTATGCCGCTTATGGCGGCATCTACATCTGCGCCTCCCTGCTCTGGCTGTGGAGTGTCGAGGGCGTCCGTCCCGATCGCTGGGATGTCGGCGGGGCCGCCCTCTGCCTTGTCGGAACCTGTTTGATCCTGCTCGGGCCTCGCGGCGCATGATGACGCCAATCGCCAGGCTTCTCCAAGCCAGCGACCTTGCTGAGCTGTCGCGGCACCTCGACGCCATGGGCTTGCCCAGCACCGATCTCGCGGAGCCTGACCGCGTGTTCTTCCGGTTCGATGCGGATAGCCTAATTGGCTATGGTGGTCTGGAAGGCGAAGGAGCCGACCGTCTGCTCCGCTCCGTCCTCATCCTTCCCGATCGTCGGGGCGCCGGCATCGGCCGCGCGCTGGTCGCCGCGCTCGAACAAGAAGCTTGCACACTGGGCGTACAGCGACTCCATCTACTGACCACGACCGCGGCCCCGTTCTTCCGCATGCTCGGCTATGCGGCCGCCGATCGCCATTCGGCACCGTCCGCTATTGCCGCCACGCGCGAGTTCACCTCGCTCTGCCCCGCCTCCGCGACCTACCTCGTGAAAGCCCTCTGATGCCGCTTCGTACCCTTGCCGATTTGGATGTTCTGCCGGCACTCGATCCGGCGTTTATCCGTCATCGCCTCGCCGCGGATCTTGGGCCGACCGAACCCGCTCCCCGCATCCTGCTGCTCTACGGCAGCCTGCGTGAGCGCTCCTTCTCGCGCCTAGCCGCGGAAGAAGCGGCGCGCTTGCTGCACCTGTTTGGCGCAGACACGCGCATCTTCGATCCTTCCACGCTGCCGCTGCCCGACCAAGTGGCGGGAGACGATCACCCGGCCGTTCACGAGTTACGCGAGCTATCAATGTGGTCGGAGGGGCAGGTCTGGTGCAGCCCTGAGCGGCACGGCCAGATCACGGGCATCATGAAGGCGCAGATCGATCATCTGCCGCTCGAGATGAAGGGGATGCGGCCGACGCAGGGACGCACGCTCGCGGTGATGCAGGTGTCGGGCGGATCGCAATCGTTCAACGCAGTCAACACACTACGCCTGCTTGGCCGCTGGATGCGGATGTTCACGATCCCCAATCAATCATCGGTGGCGATGGCCTACAAGGAGTTCGACGAAGCTGGGCGCATGAAGCCGTCGAGCTATTACGACCGTATCGTCGATGTAATGGAGGAGCTGGTGCACTTCACCGTCCTGCTGCGCCCATATGCAACCCAGCTCGTCGACCGCTATTCCGAGCGCAGGCACGCCGGCGTGCCAGTCGACGTCAGAACCGATCTGTCGAGCATCGCCATCGCCCGAGCTGACGCTCAAGCGTGATCGAAAGCCGCCAGAATAGGGCACGGTCCCGCTGATCCGTTTCCGCACTCGTGTGCGAGATGCCGCAGTGACGCGCGTACCCGCTCAAGCTCCTCGATCTTGGCGTCCAGCACCGTAATCCGCTCGCTGGCAAGCTCGCGTGCGCGTGCGCGATCGTCGGTCGCGTCGAGCGCCAGCAGCTCGCCGATCTGCTCCAGCGTGAAGCCGGCGCCCTGGGCCGATCGGATGAAGCGCAGCCGGCGAACATCCTCCGGGCCATAGCGGCGGATACCGCCCCCGGACCCGGAGTTTATCGGCCTGTCGGGCGTGTCGAGAAGACCTCGGCGCTGGTAGTAGCGGATCGTTTCCACGCCCACATCGCCTTCTCGAGCGAGCCCTGCGATCGTCATGCCGGTCATGCCTTGACTCCGTACTATAGTACGGATGCCATATAGGTCGGGCACAGAGGCCGGAGAAGACGAATGGCGACGTTCGCGCCCAAGAAGGCGACGATCTATCGGATGGTGATGCCGACCCACACCTGTCCCTACGGGATCAAGGCGAAGGATCTGCTGCGCCGGCAGGGTTATGAGGTCGAGGACCATTGGCTACGCACGCGCGAGGAAACCGACGCGTTCAAAGCCGAGCATGGGGTCAAAACGACACCCCAGACCTTCATCGGTGGCGAGCGGGTAGGAGGCTACGACGATCTGCGCCGGTTTTTCGGTAAGACCGTGGCCGACCCCACGGCGGTGACCTACCGGCCGGTCGCGGTCGTGTTCGCGATGGCGGCATTGATGGCGCTGGCGGCCAGCTATGCCGTGCTCGGCACACCGTTCACGGTACGCGCGGGTGAGTGGTTCATCGCCTTCTCCATGTGCGTGCTGGCCATGCTCAAGCTCCAGAACGTGGAGAGCTTTTCGAGCATGTTCCTCAACTACGATCTGCTTGCGAAGCGCTGGGTGCCCTATTCCTACACCTACCCCTACGCGGAAGGCGCAGCGGGCGTGCTGATGGCGGCCGGCGTGCTGACCTGGCTGTCGGTGCCGATCGCGCTGGTGATCGGGACGACCGGAGCGGTCTCGGTCATCAAGGCCGTGTATGTCGACAAGCGCGAGCTGAAATGCGCGTGCGTGGGCGGTGACAGCAATGTGCCGTTGGGCTTCCTGTCGCTCACCGAGAACGTGATGATGGTCGCCATGGCGA